>JARLHB010000007.1 GCA_031292465.1 Ignavibacteriaceae bacterium | reverse complement strand
GTTAGTGCTATACGAGATAGTTTGCATATGAGCAGAAAAGCATTTTGTGATGCATTTGGATTTAGTATCCGTACATTAGAGAAATGGGAGCGTGGTGAACGGTTACCTGAAAGTCCTGCTCGAGCTTATTTAACGGTTATTGCAAACAACTATCCCGAAATAACATGGCTTAAGCCTGCCGGCTATTCGGTACTCGGCCTGCTTGGAATGGGGCTGGTAAGCAAAGGCATGCATTGGTACAGCGATCTGCCGCTTGGCTTTTTTATAGGTTACTCAATGGGTAATATTATTTCGCCCCGCATAAAATTAAAATCAGCAAATAATTCCGACTTATCTCAATTAATGTTAAGCCCCGACCTTTATAACAAAAGGATCGGAATGCGTTTAGCATATTCTTTTTAATTTGACATTGTGATACGACTCTTCTGTTTCAGGTAGTATTTAACTCGATTTTTTACTTAATTAGACCAGATAAAATAAAAAGATTATGCGGACATTATACCTTAGAAAAGATGATAATAACTTAACAAGGAAAGTGCTAATTGATATGGCTTACCTTGTTGCTCACAAGAAGATCAGACTACCCAAAATATATTTTGAGGATTCTCTTTACGTACCGTACTTCAAGGACAAAGAAAAACAAAATATTTGCAAGTATTTTTTAACAAAAGATGAGTTACTTGCTGAGGACAATGATTTTTACTACTTTAAATTTCCCTTCAAATCCGCACAGGTTGAGGACGCGGCAGTATAAAGTTTTCAACTTATAAGAGCAGATATAAGTCAAAGAATAAACTTGCAGGCATAAGCTTAATCTATACTGCACAACTTTTCACTTAATTCCCAAAATTTCTTTTGTAATTCCTTGTCATTCGAAAGGCCTGAAGAAGCAGCCTCTTCTTTTTTAACAAAATATTTACCGGTAACATTATTAAGATCATCAGACGACGCCATATATACCGGTGTTGAAGCTCCTTCAATAA
This sequence comes from Ignavibacteriaceae bacterium, assembly GCA_031292465.1. Classification (GTDB taxonomy): domain Bacteria; phylum Bacteroidota; class Ignavibacteria; order Ignavibacteriales; family Ignavibacteriaceae; genus FEN-1297. Next base: position 1,532 of record JARLHB010000007.1, on the reverse strand, counting down.
GGTTATCTCCATTCAGATTAAAAGCTGTACTTAAAATCTTAGTAGCTATTACCCCCGGGTGCAAAGCATTAACAGTTACACCTGTATCTTTCAACCTTTCCGCAAGTTCATAAGTAAATAATAGATTCCCCAGTTTGGATATTGAATAAGAATCATAACCATCGTATTTTTTTTCACCCTGCAGGTTGCCAAAGTCCAGTTTACCGCGCAAATGCGAAGCTGAACTTATATTTATTATTCTGGAAGGGGCACTTTTCTTAAGCAATTCGACAAGTAAAAACGTCAACAGGAAAGGTGCTAAATGATTTACCGCAAAAGTCATTTCTATATTGTCTTCGGTTAATTCCCTGGACTTCATAAATACAGCGGCATTATTAATAAGTACATCAAGCCTTTCGTACTTATCGTTTATTTCCCTTGCCATTCTGCGAATCTGGTGCTGCGAAGAAAAATCGGCTATGTGTAAAAATATTTTCTTATTCCCCGTTTTTTCAGTCAGCTCTTTAACAGTATTCCTGCCCTTTGTTAAATCCCGCCCATGCACTAAAATGGTGGCGCCCATATCTGCCAATTCAAACGCCGTCTGCTTGCCGATGCCGTCGGTTGAGCCCGAAATTAAAATTGTTTTATTAAGCATAAATCAACCCAATTTAAATATTTGTCATTTATTATCAGTCAGAATATTTAAGTTGAAATCAATCTATTTCATGCCACTTATCTTTTACTAAGGAGTCTATAATCTGCTGCCCCCTGTGTCCGAATACCGGGTGATTTTCTTTTGACAATTTATCTGCAATTTGTACGGCTATTTTTCCGGTGTGTTTATCTTTCTTTTTTGATTTTTTAAGTACCATCAATGCCATTTGATATATTGAATGTTCCCAATCAGTTGAAAAATGCCTTTCAATAAACGGATCGTCGTTTACATAACCGTACTGTTCATTTGCGCAGTTTACAATTCCCATTCTGTTGGTTAGAAAATCAGGCACGTAAATTATCCCTCTCTTAAACAAATCTTTTCCGTCCCTATCCGGATCTTCAAGCTGATTATTAGCCGCTCCGCAGACAATTTTTGCTTTAATCAATGGGATTGTAACCGGGTTTAGCATTGCGCCTGTTGCACAGGTGGAAAGGATGTCACATTCGGTGCTGAAAATAGATAGATCATTTTTATCCACCACACGCACATCAAGTTTTTTCCCTGAGAATTCCTTCTTTGCCCTTTCAACATTTTCATTTGAAATATCAACAGCAATAATTTTCTTTACTTTTTCTTCAAATAAATATTTAATAAGCGGTGTTCCTACATTACCCGTTCCCTGAACAGCGATTGTTTTACCTTTCAGGGTATCACCGGATAAAAATTTTAATGCAGCTTTCATGCCTGCAACAACACCTCTTGCAGTTGGAATAGAAGGGTTTCCGCTTCCGCCAAGTTCAAAGGGAATGCATGTTGTAAAACGGGTTTTGTAGTAAACATTAGCCATGTCTGTTACGTTTGTGCCTACGTCTTCGGCAGTTACATAGCAGCC
>JARLHB010000347.1 GCA_031292465.1 Ignavibacteriaceae bacterium | reverse complement strand
GCCGCTCGGGACGAATGTAACTTTGCTTGTAAAAGATATGTCTGCCGAGCAAATCTTTACTACTTATGTAAGGCACATTGGCATAGGCGGCATTGCAATGGCCGGATTAATAGGAATTATAAGATCTTCCAAAATTATTGTGTCGGCTTTTTCACTAGCTGCAAAAGAAATCCTGGGCAAGAAAAAAGCTATTGAAGATAAGCTTCGCACACAAAAAGATTTATCAATGAAGTTTATTGCATTATCCATTATTGTCACAGCTATTTTGATATTTGTATATTATCAATTCGGCGTTGTAAATAATGTAAGGTTTGCAATAATAGGATTATTTATAGTTTTAATCATATCATTCTTATTTACCACAGTAGCAGCCACAGCAATTGCAATCGTGGGTACAAACCCTGTTTCAGGCATGACGCTGATGACCTTAATACTCTCATCTATTATTCTTGTATCTTCGGGATTAAGCGGTAACGCAGGCATGGTTGCGGCGCTTCTTATAGGCGGGGTTGTATGTACAGCATTATCAATGGCAGGCTCATTTATAACCGACTTAAAGATCGGTTACTGGCTTGGCTCCTCCCCTTACAAACAGCAAAGCTGGAAGTTTTTAGGCACATTAGTTTCCGCAGCAACTGTGGGCTGGGTTATACTGCTTTTAAATAAGACATACGGATTTACCGGCCCTGATGCTTTGGTTGCCCCGCAGGCAAATGCTATGGCAGCTGTAATCCAGCCGTTGATGGCCCATCAGCCTGCGCCATGGATGCTTTATATTGCAGGCGCTTTAATGGCTCTTGTGCTTACAATGCTTGATGTTCCCGCCCTTGCATTCGCTCTTGGTATGTACATCCCTCTTGAATTAAACACTCCGCTTTTAGTCGGCGGGTTAATTGCTCATTATGTTTCTACAAGAAGCAAAGATGAAAAGATAAATACTGCGCGAAGAGAACGCGGAACTTTAATAGCGTCAGGATTTATTGCCGGCGGAGCTTTAATGGGAGTAATAAGCGCATTGCTGCGTTATCTCGGGTTTAACTGGGTTAGCAGCGAATGGCAGAATTCTCACTCGGCAGAACTTATAGCCCTTATTGCATTTGCTCTATTATGCGCATACGTAATCTGGGATTCTATGAGGGGAAAACCTGAGAAAGAATAAGTAATTTTTAAGGGACTCATCTTATAAACGAGTCCCTTATATATATAAAGTAGAGAACAAAATTTCAGGAGGAACAATTATCATGTTCCCCCGCTATAATTAAAACTGGCTCGCTTCCAGCACAATTACGAATTTCCCTTTCTTATCTATAAACCCTTTTGTTGTCTTATTGGTTTTTGGATCAACTTTTTCTGCATAAGCTAAACCATCACTAAACGAGTGAAGGGCTGAGAAACTAAAGCCGATTGCTGTTTTCCCCTTTGAATCAACATACCCCAAATTATTCCCATACCCCTGGTTAGCTATAGCCAAACCTTCACTGAATCCGGATTTAAAATTGATAATATCTTTTTCTTTTCCGGTTGGTTTATACTCTTTAACAGATTTTCCATCAACATCAATTATTTTGAAGAACTCAGTTCCTTTAGCATCCCTTAAACTTACAATCCCCAATCCTTCGGCAAACGGAAATACCTGTTCGAAAGTCGGCGAAATAATAATTTTATTTAAAGTATCGATTAAAGCCCACTTATTATTTGCACCGCGTACAAAGGCTCTTGCGCATGAAAAAGGCATCGGCTCTTCAGTATATTGAAAATCAATTTTTACATTGCCTTTTGAATCTATGAAGCCCCACTTGCCATTTAGCTTAACTGCAGCAAAGCCCTCTGAAAAATCCCGGACATCATCATACTTATTTTCTATTGCAACTTTTCCGGTTGTATCCATAAAACCGTATTTAGATTTTTTGCTTAACCTTGCCAGCCCTTCTTTAAAATAAGTTTTATAGCTGTAATCATTGGGAGAAGTCTCAAGAATAATTTCACCTTTTTTGTTTATAATGCGCCAGCGCGCCAATAATTTACCGTTAGCACTTCCCGCAGCATAATTCACGGTAAATTTGTCGTAAAACGGTGTATAGGTATATAAAACAAAGGGGATAACAATACTGTCTGCTTTATTAATATATCCCCATTTCTTTGTTGCCGGATCAAGTAAGCCGCAAAGCCCGTCTGAAAAAACCGGCTGCTCAAAAGGGTTGCTGTATTTTGGTTTAATTACAATGTCGCCCGTGGTATTAATAAAGCCCCATTTGTCATCAACTTTAATGGATGCAAGGCCCTCGCTAAAATTACCGGCTTCGCTGCAAGTAATAACTTTTTGTGCAAAAACATTTATGCAGAGCAAAAACAATACGGGAATTAAAATAATCTTTTTCATTTTTATTTACCCTTTATTGGAAATTAATTTTTGTTAAATCTAATATTTTGCTGAACTCATTTGGATTACAGTACATTGTAACTTCTTTACCCGGCACAAGTTTATCGGAAACCCCGATATAGAAATTTTCTTTCAGAAGGATATTCCCCGAAGCATCAAGAAAGTCGGCGCTAAATTCATTCGACATTCCGGGTTTATAAACTTTTACTTTTGCCTGGAAATGGGCCTGTACATCGCTTGCGCCGGAGTTAATATTATACCCGACAAAATTTATTGCAGTAATTTCGTAAACATTCTTTGCTGCTTTCTGTGTAAATGGAACCGGCTTTCCATTTGGATTTTGGACAGCAAAGTCTTTAAGATCTTTACCTGCAGTTTCTAAATAATCATTCAGCTTCTTCTGTAATTCAACTGCATCTTTAAGATTGTCTGCGGATTTTGTTAAATCCTTCATCTTTGTATTCATGCTTTGAATTTCCGTAATATGGTTAGCTGCTACAGTGGCTTCTTTTCCTAAAGGGCCGCTATGTGATTTGTTGTTTCCACCGCAAGATATTAACAGAATTGACAAGAAAAAAAGCATTATTATGCTTAAATGCACAAATATTTTTTTCATTTCATCCTCCGATTAGTTAAAAAGTTAGTTAAGGGCGGTAGTAAATAAATACACAGAAAAGTGTTAAAACAAATTATTGTTGAGTAGATTTATAAATCAATACATGTAAAAGTCGAATCCATTCTTTATAAGGGCTGGTTTTTAGATCAGAATATTCCGGGCGGCTTCTGTAGCAAATTGCGACGGCGTTTTTCCGGTAAATTTTTTAAATGCTTTATTAAATGCGGATTTTGAGTTAAATCCAACATTCTTAGCAATTCCTTCAAATGTTAGAATATCCTGCTGATTGTTAAGAATCATTCTCTCTGCTTCTTCTATTCTATACTGGTTGATATAATTGCTGAAGTTGGAAGATAATTGGTAGTTAATAATATTTGACAGATATGCAGTATTTGTATTCAGCTTTTTTGCTATTAATGATTGAGATACGTCAGGATTAAGGTAAATCTTTTCATTAACCATTAATTCCCTCAACCTCAATATCAAATCCTCCGCAATTTTAGAATCGATATGTTTAGTTTCAGAGCCTTCCGGGTTCTGTTCAATAATTTTAATAACCCCTTTCAGTCTTCGTTTATCTCCGATTGTCCTATCTGGAATTATTTTAATAATGCTCATTAAGGAAATAACTTTTTTGCGATAAAGATAAAAGAAGGCTGCAATTAATATCATCCCGGCAAGTACTATCCCGATAATTAAAATCCGCTGGTATAAAGTTCTTGTCTCAAGCGCTGACCTATTTTCAACAAGCTGCTTTAATTGTTCTTCCTTGTTTTTAGTCTCATACTTAACAAGCATATCGGCAATATATTTCTGTGCTTTTTCAGAATTAATTGAATCATGCTGCGCATTCTTTAGCCGGAGATAATAAAAAGCATTCGGTTTATCTCCGGCTTCATTATAGAGATTCGAAAGATCTTCATATAGGTTTTCAACCATCGGGCGGTTATTATATGACCGGGCAAACATCAGGCTTTTATTTAATGCGGTAACTCCTTCGGGATATTTTTTCTTTTCCCTGTAATATTCCCCCAGAAGTTGATAAGAATTAGCAAGCGAAAGCTTATTGCCTAATTCTTCCGAATACTTCAGCGACCTGTTTATATATTCGTTTGCTGAGTCCGGAAGGTTTTTACTTAAAAATATCTCCGCAATATTATTGAGAGTAAAAATAATTCCCTGTTTATCCTCAGTTTGGCTTTTGGCTGATAATGATTCTCTGAAATATTTAAGTGCTTTAGTATTGTTTTTTAATTGAAGCTGCGCTGTACCAAGGCTATTCAAAATGTACCCCATACCGCGGTAATCTTTAAGTTCCCGGAATATTTCCAGAGCTTTCAGGTTATAATCCGTACTTTTATAAATATCGGAATAATTCTGAAACAAACTTGCTATATTCGAATAGATATAAGCTACAGTCGGTAAATTTTTGAGTTCGTTAAATAAATCCAGTGCCTGGGAAAAATGCTTTAACGCATTTTCAAAGTCGCCAAGATCGCTGTAAATAAGCCCCATTAATTGGTGAATTTCCGCCAAATTACTCTTGTTATCTTTATTAAGAGCTAAGGCATCTTTGCAATATTTCAGGGAATTAGGTTTATCCCCATACATAAAATAACTCTGCGCTAAATTAATATCCGCCCTCTTAAGTAAATGTTCATTATTCAATGAAGACGCAATTTCAAAACCACGTCTGGAATAAAACAATGATGAATCAGGAAGGTTTAAGCAATAATAAGTATAACCAAGTACCGTACAGCATTTTGATTCTAAGTATTTATTATCCAGTTTTTTAGCAATTGCAAGCGCCTGAGAAAGGAATATTTTAGCCTCGCTTAATTTGTTATAAATATTCTTTACTCTTGCAAGATATATCAGCGCTTCTGTCTCATTTAACGGGTCTTTAATTTCCCTGGAAAGGTTAAGCGCTTCCTGGGCATATTTTTCACCGGTACGCAGAGAATGCTTATAGGTCTCGCTATAAGTCTTACAAAGCTGTTCTAATTTTTTTTGAAAATCGTTTTTTTTATTTTGTGCAAGAATGCAGGACTTATTTATAACCGGTCCTGAAATCAGAAGGATAAGACAAAACCACAAAAGAGCGGCCCTAAAAGTATTATACATCTACCAAAATATTTTTGATTAAGAAGTATTTACAGTTTATTTAATATAACCAACCATTAAGACAAAGTAAAACACAAAAACATATTTAATACAATACAATTACCATGTTTATTCAAACTGGCCTGTAAGAAGGGATTTTATTAATAAATGTGAGACCCGCCTTAAGGTGAGCCCCACTTAATTTTAACCTAATCGCTCTTTAACTTTTGTCAATAAATTATTTAATTCAATATCGAACCGCTCACCGGTCGCGCGCAGTTTAACTTCAACTTTATTTTCTTTAAGTTTTCTATCGCCGACTATTACCTGAACAGGCATGCCAAGAAGATCTGCATCGTTAAACTTGAATCCTGCCTGAGCATCCGGCCGGTCATCAAATAGTACATCATAACCCGCAACAGATAATTGCCCGTATATCTTTTCGGATGCATCAACAATTTCCTGCTTACGCATATTCAGGCCCATCAAGTGTATTTGGTAAGGCGCAAGAGCTTTCTCCCAGATAATACCTTTTTCATCATTATGCTGTTCAAGATAACAGGCTAATACACGGTCAACGCCAATTCCGTAGCTGCCCATAATGATTGGATTTTCTTTCCCGCTCTCATCAAGAAACATAGCGCCCATTGCCTGGGAATATTTAGTGCCGAGTTTAAAGATATGCCCGAGCTCTATAGCGCTGAATACTTCAAGCGTACCGTCGCTTATCGGACAGCCTTCGCCCGATTTTACAATTCTAAGGTCCGCATATTCTATATCTTTAACATCGCGTGTTAAATCAATTCCGCCTAAATGGTAATCGTTTTTATTTGCACCGCTGTAAAGATTATTCGCATCTTTCAGACGGTTATCAACTATGATTCTTCCCTTAAACCCAATCGGGCCTATGGAACCGGCATCTGCACCGGTCAATTCTTTTAACTCTTCGATATGAGCAGGGCGAATTGCACCGCCTAATACTTTTTCAAGCTTTGTTTCGTTTACTTCATCATTTCCAAGCATTAAAATTAAAACAGGGCTATCTCCACATATATATACTCTGGACTTTGCACATTGGGTTTCGTCAATTTTTAAAAATTCACAAAGTTCATCTATTGATTTTACATTTGGCGTGGAAATTTCTTTTACCTCTTCGCTTTTAGCATCACGCACTTTTGCCTGCACACGGGAAGTAGCAACCTCCACATTAGCGGCGTAACCGCTTGTTTCACAGTATGCAACAGTATCTTCACCCGCATCGGACTTTACCATAAACTCCTGGCTTCCCGATCCGCCCATTGCGCCGCTTGATGCGCCGACAATAAAATATTTTAGCCCGCACCTGTCGAATATTTTCCTGTATGCTTCATAGTGCTGCTCATATGATTTATCAAGATCTTCCGGCGTAGCATCAAAAGAGTAAGAGTCCTTCATTAAAAACTGCCTGCCTCTTATAATCCCGCTTCTTGGCCTTGCTTCATTCCTGAATTTAGTCTGTATCTGATACCATGTCTGCGGCAGATCCTTGTAAGATTTGAGAACGTTACGTGCATGATACGTCATAATCTCTTCATGAGTAGGGGCAAGTACATAATCCCTGTTTTTTATCTGGAATAAAATATCGCCGAAAGCTTCCACGCGGTTGGTTTCTTCCCATATTTCACGCGGGTTTAATGCAGGCAAATGAAATTCCTGTCCGCCTATTGCATCCATTTCCTCACGGATTATTTGGGAAATTTTCTTTATCACTTTATAACCAAGCGGCAGAAAAGAATATATCCCTGCAGATAGCATTCTTACCATTCCTGAGCGGAGCATAAGAATATGGCTCTTTACAATTGCGTCGTTTGGCACTTCTTTTAATGTAGGTACAAATGATTTACTTAAGCGCATAAATGATCCTGATAAATATAATTCACTCCGGTTATTTAGATTTAAGTGAATTGGTTTTATGATAAATACAGAATTGTCTTACATTAAGAAATATTAGACAATATAGTATGCAAAGATAAACATAAAAATATTTGCGGGAAAGATGCACAGGGGGATATAGAAACCAGATACACCCAAATATAGGTGCATCTGATAATAACTTAATAATCTAACCCGATGTTCGAAATAGAAAAATAAGTGATTTCTATTGCAAAATGATACATTATCGTAATTTTTTAGCCCCGTAGGGGTGGAATGCTTGTAGTGCAAATGTAAAACAGAAAATATTAAAACCCCAGCGGGGTGACATGGTGTGTTGCACCATGCCGCATC
>JARLHB010000346.1 GCA_031292465.1 Ignavibacteriaceae bacterium | reverse complement strand
TTTTTCTCTATCATATTTTTTACCGGCCTTTTCGTTCAGTTCTTCTTGTACCAGTTCAATATAATGCAGTTTGGCTATATCTACAAAATTCTTAAACAGTTCGTACTGCATTTCTATCGGCTGATTTAGTAACCATTGCAGATTTTCTTTATTTATTTTGCTATTTTGTACCATAGAGACTCCTTTTGATTCTTTTTGTTATTTGGTTTTAACAAATTTATAAAATTATTTGGAGTCTCTACTTTTTTCACTAAACTGAATTTCAACTAACTTTAAATTTATACCTTAAGGAAGATGTTTATAATTATTTTCACCTTATTTTATTGTTAATATAATAAATATAAATTATATAATAAATTTATCAGTGTCAATATTACAAATAGATTTCGAAAAGGCTTAATAGTTTAGATATTAATTACGCATAAGATAGTTTTATAGGTATATTTTTATAAGTAGTTATTTTTTAACATATGATAATTCTTCCTTCTCTTTATACTTCGGTACTTCAACCTTCTGCAAGATGATTAAGCCTAAAAGAAAAAACAACCCCATTGCAAGCGCAGCAAATCTTTTGTTGGATAAGTCGGCAATAATGCCGTAAAATAAAGGACCGACAACAGCAGACGATTTACCGAACAAGCCGTCGTAAAAGCCGAAGAACTCCGCTTCCCTTTCCTTGGGTGTAAGAAGCGCCATAAGGCTTCTGCTGCATGACTGCGATGAGCCGATTGCAAGTCCCGCAGACAGGCCTACAAGGTAAAACTCATAAACAGACTGCACAAAGAAAGCGCCGACTGCAACGCAAAGCCAAATAACCAATGTCATCGTAATAGTCTTCTTCGGTCCGATATGATCTGATATAATTCCGAATATAAATGAGCCTGCTACGGCAGTGCTTTGTGTAATAATGAAGAAGTAAATAATCTGCGCATCTGTCATTTTCAAAATACTTGAAGCAAAAATAGATGCGAATGCAATTATTGTGATTATTGCATCGTTATAAAGAAAAAATGCCAGCAGAAACCTTGCTATTGAAGGATGTTCGTGTTTTATGAAAATGGCTTTTAATGTTTCCCTGCTTTTTCTGATGCCTATTCTTACTGCAAACTTTTTTACAGGCGAACTTAACGGCGGCTCGCTTACAAAAAGGAAAATAGGCAGAGAAAAAAACATAAAAAATACAGCCGCTACGACAAACGACAGCCTTATATAAAAGTAATAATCAGGAGAGGAGCTTGCTGGAAGCATAAACATAATAATTAGCAGGACTGCAAGCGCGCCAACATATCCCATTGCAAAGCCGTAACCTGATACGCGCCCGAAATTTTTCTTTTCAGTTAAATTCGGCAGGAAAGCATCGTAAAATACCAGCCCTGATTCAAACCCGATATTTGCAAAGATGAACAGTACAAGTCCGAATAATACATCGCCCTTTTGCACAAAAAACATAAGCGCAGTACAAACTACGGAAACAAGCGTAAATAAAAGAAGAAATCTTTTCCTGTTGCGTGAAACATCGGCTATGGCTCCCATCGGCGGACTTAACAATGCGGAAATAACCATGGATATGCTAACTGCAAGCCCCCACAGCCAGGATTTACCGCCCGCAACATAATTAGAAAAATACTTTGAGTATATAACGGTAACTATTATAACTGAAAATGCAGTGTTTGCGAAATCGAAGAGAGTCCAGAAGAAAATTTTACTCTTTGATTGCATATACTATTTTTTTGCAGAAGGTTTAGAAATGCTTTCTTCCATCAGCCCGCGCCCGGTTTTATTCAAATTACCGCTGTCTTTCAACTCGGTTAATATTACATCCAGTATACCATTAATAAACTTACCGCTTCCTGCTGTGCTGTAAATTTTTGCTATTTCAATTGCTTCGTTTATTGAAACTTTTGGAGGAATATCCGGGAAATACATAAGCTCGCAAATACCCATCCGCAGAAGTATCTTGTCAATAAGTGCAATCCTGTTCATTTCCCAGTTATCAACGCGTAATTTTATTTGTTTATCTAATTCTTCTTTATGCACCAGAACCCTGTGGACAAGGTCATTGGCAAAATCTCTGTCTATTTTATCTTCAATATCCGAAGTCATAGCGCCGATAAGAGCATCAAGTGACTCTTTATTCATATTATAAGCGTATAAAATCTGAAGTACTTTTTCTCTAACGACTCTTCTTTTAAATACCTGTGACATACCTTTGAAATACCTGCAATTAATCAATAATAAGAATACAAACATATCCTGAATCTTAATCTAATTCAAAATTAAATATAAATTCAGTTTAAACTATCATTTTACCAAAATAATTTACCCGGCTGGTAATATCCGCTTATAATGCAAAAAGCCAGAAAACGAGCAAAGCGATACTTTCTTTCATTTTATAGTAAAGATTATGCTGAAAGTTTAATTTTAAATCGGAAGCCGCCAGTTCAGCCCTGACCTTATAAAATTTACAAATTTCATGTACGCGTGTTAGGTGGTATGAATCAGAAACAATAATTACCCGTCCTATTTTATCCTTAGTATAAATTTTATCTTTAATAAATCTAATCTGCTCCGCCGTAGAGACGGTAAAATTTTCACGCCAAACTACGGAAGTATCAATATTGGCAAGTTTAATATAATAGAATGCAACATCTGATTCGCTCATTTCGCCCGGCGCATTACTACCCGTAACCTGAATTTTATTAACAATTCCTTTTTTGTACAGTTCAACTGCTTTATCGGCACGGGCAGCCAGGCTTGGGCTTGGCGAATTATGCGACCACACGGCCGCACCCAGAACCACTGCAACATTAGTGGAATTTTTTACCGGGTTAAATTTCTTCCCTTCATCCTTTTTAAGGTTTATGTATACAAAAGTAGCCGCAAGTAAAAGCATTATTAAAGCTGCGGAGTCAACAATTGAACGGAGTATAATCAATTCCCGCCTGCTTAAAAGGCTGAACCAGATTATTGCATTAAACAGTATTAGCAGGTATTGATAAAACGAAAAAAGTGCGCCTTCTGCAATTTTTTGCAGCGGATGATCAAGAAAGTAAACATTCGGCAAAGGCATTGCAATCCGTGTACTTGCAGCAGCTACTATTAACGATGATGATAAAAGGATGGCAAAAGTAAGCATAAAATAGGGGCTGAAAGTAGGCCTTTTGGTAAATGCATAAAATCCCATTCCCAGTACTGCAACAAATGTAAAGAACAGGTTAAGTATATTGCCAAGATAGAAAAAATTAAACCTGGCTATAGGCAGCCCCTGATTTTCATACTTAACGTACAATAAGAAAAAAAGATCTACAAGGAGAATAAGAATAACAATCCCTGATATTAAACCTCTTTTATTTCTACTAGCCTTACTTCTCATTATAATTTAAAACCTGATAAAACCTCTCAACCGGCCATCTCCTTTAATGAGGTGATAGCTTTAGCCAGGTGAGATAAAAAACAAATGAAATAAATACTTCGCTACAAAATTAAGATTTTTTTAGCCCGTAGCGTACGCCTTTTACAATAAAATATACTATAAGAACTCCAAAAAAAGCGGCAGAGGCGTCCGCCGTCCAATCTAAAATATCGCATGAACGTCCTGGAATATACAACTGGTGAAGTTCGTCCAGGGCGCCGTATATTGCAACCATCACCCAGGTTAATATAAAAGCATGGCGTTTAAGAAACTTGTATTTATTTTGCAATAATACAGTAAAAGTTAAAAATATAGTTAAAATACAATATGCTGAAAAATGCTCAATCTTGTCGCTTACATGAAAATCCGGAACATCTTTTCCGGGAAGCGAGGTTGCCGTTAAAAGAATTATCCAATAAATTATTAAAGGAATATAAACAAATTTCTTTTTATGTCTTTCTAAATACTCCAGCACTAATCTTCCTCCGGTAAAATTGATTTTCTTAAAAATTTTATTGCTGCCGGAAGCTTATTTATAATATCTCCCGCGGTATACCCGAACTCAGTAAAATCCTGCAGTAATAAATCCGCAGCAAGACTGTGAATATACACTGCGGCAATAGCAGCATTCTCAACATCCTTAATTTGCGAAAGCAATCCGGCAATTGCTCCGGTAAGTACATCGCCTGTACCGAATTTGGCCATGCCTGCATTACCAGTGGTATTTATCAATGCATCTCCGCCGGGAGTAAAAATAATAGTCGGTGCACCTTTTAAGACAAGAAATGACCCGGTATCGCTTACAAATTTTTTACCGTATAAAAGAATATCCTTCTTTAATTCCTGAACAGTAATGCCAATCAAATCTGCAAATTCACCCTGATGAGGGGTTAAGACATACCCCTTAAGATTAAGTTTTTTATAGCGGTTATTATTAAGTGCAAAAACTGCATCTGCATCAATAACCATTCTTTTAGCTTTCCGGCTTTTAATAATATTCAGCACAGCTTCCTGTGTTTCCTGTTCCCTGCCAAGACCGGGTCCAATTGCAACTACATCCGCCCATTCTATCTTTTTATCAAATTCTTTAATATTTTCTTTAGTAAGAAATTCTTTCCCTTCATCATTATACGAAACAACAACTAATTCCGAAGTCTTCTTAAATATTAATTTTCTTAATGATTTTGGGAAGCACAGTATCGAAGCTCCCGTTCCGGTCTTAAGTTCAGCACTGGAGGCAAGCAAAGCGGCGCCCGGAAATGCTCCGGAGCCTGCAATAGTTAATACTTTTCCTGAAGAATATTTATTAATATCTTTTTTCTTTTTCGGAAGGTTTTCCAAAACATCTTCAGGCTCAATAAGATATTC
>JARLHB010000345.1 GCA_031292465.1 Ignavibacteriaceae bacterium | reverse complement strand
TACAGAACCGCATAGCGGTGAAACAGGATTATCTGTATAATTAGAAATTCCATATTTGTAATTTCTGATATTAAAATATATTACGACCATAATTTTATCCCTTAAGTTGACGCCTATGCTCTCCAGAGGGGAATAAAAGGGGTGTGTTTATTTTGAACGGTGGCAAACTATAAATTATGCGTAACATGAGTTATTAATTAAGACGGCAATGTTATTTAAATCTATTTTATGTTTATGCACATTATAGAGTTTTCTAGGTATTATAAAATAATTACCAGGCCCCGTAGCATAAAGCAAATTATCTTAACAAAACCTTTCTTAAATTTGCATACAAATATTAAACGTAAAGTAATTATCTGAAAGAATAATCTTACATTCATGCATGCCGGTAACTTGTATATAGAAAAGACAGCGGGAATAAAATCACTAAATCCCAGGATAGTACTTATACTTGCAATATCATGCGGCATTACAGTTGCAAATCTTTACTGGGCACAGCCGCTGCTTGATTCAATTGCAAATACTTTTGGCTCCAATGTAACAACTGCCGGGCTGATAGTTACACTTACGCAAATAGGTTATGCAATCGGGCTTGTGCTTCTTGTCCCGCTCGGGGACATACTTGAACGAAGGAAGCTTATTGTAATTGTATTATTAATTTCCTCTCTCTCGCTTATATCTGCAGCCCTTTCTCCTGCAATTTTAATTTTTATGCTTTCTTCACTGGCAATTGGAATAACTTCGGTAGTGGCTCAAATTTTAGTACCTTTTTCTGCAACGCTCGCACAAGAGCATGAAAGAGGCAAAGTAGTTGGAAGGGTAATGAGCGGGCTTCTACTCGGCATTCTTCTGGCAAGAACGCTTAGCGGAATAATCTCTGCTTTTCTCGGGTGGCGTTACGTATTCGGAACAGCTTCTGTATTAATTATACTTCTTTCACTCCTGCTTAACAGGACTTTGCCGAAAAGCAAGATAGAGACAAACTTATCATACCCTAAGTTGCTAAAAACCGTCTGGGACTTAGTAAAAACCGAAAGGGTCCTAAGGATACGGTCTTTATACGGCCTGCTTGGTTTTGCAAGCTTCAGTGTGTTATGGACGAGCTTAACATTTCTTTTATCCCATCCGCCGTATAACTTTAGCGATGCAGTAATCGGAATGTTTGGCTTAATAGGCGCTTCAGGTGCAGCAAGCGCCACTATTGCCGGAAAGATAGCTGATAAAGGATATACGAAGGCAGCAACGGGTATTTTCCTTTTTTCTCTGGTAATATCATTCTTTTTGATGATATTCGGCAGAACATCTCTTGTCCCGTTAATAGTCGGGATAATAATTTTTGATTTTGCCGCACAGGGGGCACATATACTAAATCAAAGCGAAATTTATAAGCTTCGGCCTGAAGCAAGAAGCAGGCTTACTACTGCATATGTAACAAGCTTCTTTATCGGCGGTTCAATCGGCTCTGTTACTTCGGCAATGGTTTTCAGCAAATATGGCTGGGTAGGAGTTTGCATCCTTGGAGGAATTTATGGGCTTATTGGTTTCAGCATTTGGGTAAGAGAATTATTTAAAAAATAATATTTTAAGTTGCTTACTAAACCCATCCTCTTAGCTTACAAGCTTCAGCCACGCGTGCAATGCCTACAACCATTGCAGCCAGTCGCGGATGGATTTTCTTTTCCATAACCGCTTCATGCACTCTATGGTAAGCATTGGTAAGTTTTTGATCTAAGCGCTGATGAACCGTTTTCTCATCCCAGAAAAATGAATACTTATCCTGCACCATTTCAAAATACGAAACTGTAACTCCGCCTGCACTGGCAAGGATATCAGGAATAACATGAATCCCCTTCTTGTTTAATATTAAATCAGCTTCGGGAGTTGTAGGGCCGTTTGCAAGCTCGCATACTATTTTTGCTTTTATATTTTTCGCATTGTTTATTGAAATGGCATTCTCAAGAGCAGCAGGATAAAGGACTTCAACATCCAATTCCAAAAGCTGCTCATGCGGAATCTTCTTAGAACCCGGGAATCCGGTTATAGAACCTGTTTTTAATTTATGCATTACCAGTTCTTTAGAATTAAATCCGTCCGGGCTGTAAATAGCTCCCCTTGAGTCACTAACAGCAATCAGCTTCCCGCCTCCAAGCAGTTCGTGATGAAGCAATGCTGCCCTTTGGCCGGCATTGCCAAATCCCTGAATTGCAAATTTCTTAGTCGGATCAAATCCTAAAAGCTTACAGGCTTCTCTTACAGTAATAACGCCTCCACGTGCAGTTGCGTCCCTCCTTCCTTCCGTGCCGCCTACCTGAGTAGGCTTATCTGTAAATACTCCCGGCTGGTGATTATTCATTATAGTTTCATACTCATCCATCATCCATGCCATAGTCTGTGGATTAGTATAAACATCAGGCGCAGGTATATCTTTATCAACGCCTATAAACGGCGCTATAGTTCTTATATATTCCCTTGAAAGGTTTTCGAGCTCACGCAGCGACATAGATTTCGGGTCGCAGCAAACACCGCCTTTCCCTCCCCCTAATGGAAGGTCAACAACTGCTGTTTTCCAGGTCATCCAGCACGCCAATGCACGTATGGTATCAACTGTTTCAGCGGGATGATAACGAATCCCTCCTTTTGCCGGCCCCCTTGCAATGTTATATTGGATTCTGTATCCTTTAAATATCTTAACCTTGCCGTTATCCATTTTAACGTGAAGCGAAAAGTTAAATTCTTTTTGAGGTTCACTTAAAAGCTGTGTTGTGGCTTCGTCCAGATTTAAAATTTTTGCAGCTTCAATAATTTGCCGCTGGGCCGTTTTAAATGAATTATATGATTCCATATTAAATTTCCTTATCTCTTTTTTCTTCCCGTGTTTTATCTTTTTCCGGTTCTGTTTCAAATACATCTAATATTATCCTGTACCAGCAATTTTTGCATGTAAGCGCTCTGTCAACGCTAAGCAGAACCTGCTGCCAGGGGCTTAGTTTGTAGCCGCAATGCGGACATGTATCCGTAACTTTAGGCCTGCCTCCCCTGTCTTCAATTTTATCTGACATTTTCAAAATTCCTTATTTTATTAACGGAATTTTTGTAGAAAAATTGTACGGCGAAACGCCGTTTCGCCAATTTGATAATTAATTATTGTCTATTATTAGAGACCATTCCGTAAATTGTTAAATAGTAATATATTACTCCACTTAGATTCATTAGGAATTATTATTTTGTACCACATCATTCCGGTTTTAATATTACTCCTTTATTCTTATGGCCGTTTATTTTAATTGTAAGAGGTTTTTCAAACCTGATGTGCTTTGTAAATTCTTTCGTCTCTAAAAAATCCCTGCTTAACAGCCAGTCCCAGTCTATATACCCTTTATCATCATGCAGATTTATTGTAAAATAACCAATCATAAATGAAGTAATATTCTGAAAAAAATGAGAGCCCTGTGAAGGGGACACCGGTATCTCTTTTATGTTTGTTTCAACAATAGCTTTGGCGCCGGCAATATTTTCCCATTCTACGGGTATGCCAAGCCATGGGTCTAAAGTACCCCACCTGCCGACTCCAATTAAAAGATAAGGACGTTTTTCTGCAATCAATTTATTATTAAAATAACTAACTTCGCTTGCTACTTCTTTACTTTTTGCACGGTTAAAAAGATGATAGTCAACAACAACAATATCATAAATACCGGGTATTACGCCATTACCCAGAACCTGATCGCTCTGGCAGATTAGCTGATTACGGTTAAAATCTTCTATATTTAATTCATCTGATTCACGGTGAATTACTAAAGGCCTCATTTGAAGTAAACCGAATTCAGCAGGCTTCTCATCGGAGCCGAAAATATTCAAAGCAAATTCAATCTCTACCGGCGTGCCCATTCCCCATGTACCCATATCAAGAAGCAGATCTAATATTTCCGGCAGAGGAATGGATTTTTGCCTTAATATCGGACCGAAGGTAACAACTCTTGCACCCTTTCTTGATAAGCCGTCTGTAATTGAATCGTTATCCTTTGAGTATGTTGCTCCTACATATTTAAGTGAACCGTCATTTTCTGCAACGCTTAATGGAAAAAGCCTTAACATCATATCGTGAGTAGTATATCCGAAATCAGATTCGGCATCAAGCTGCAAAGCAAAGAATTCCCTCTGACTGCTGTTAAGTGTTTCTTTGATAGAATAAAATTGGATTAAATCAGAAGGATATTTAGGACAGAACCTTACAGTACTTCCGCCATCAACTACAGTCTTGCCCAAACCAAGCGCTACGGAAGCAATTCCGTCAAATGATTTTTGCGGCGGAAGCGGGTAAAAATTATATGATTTAGCTACTCCGGAAACATCCGGATAAAACCTGCTTTCGTGTTTCCGGCCGATCATTTTTTGAATAATTACGGCCATCTTTTCTTCTTCAAGCCTGTAGGAAGTAACTTTAACATAATCCTTGGCACCCTGATAGAATGTGGACGCATAAACTCTTTTTATTGTATTCAGAAGGCCGTTTAATCTTATAAGCGGGTTCGGGTAGTTATTGGCAACCATGTATGTTTCATATACTCCTGCAAACGGATGATATTGTGAATCTTCAAGCAGGCTTGATGATCGCACCGCCAGCGGAGAATGAATAATATCCAGAAATGCAGCCAGTTCGCCTATTATTTCTTCAGGAAATTTTTCGGCTTCTAAAAATTTTTTAGTAATTTCTTCATCATTTACACTGTTAAGAGCAAAATTCCTCAAATTATTTTCATCTAAGAATTGGTCAAATATTTCAGTACCAATAACTATTGCAGGCGGTACATAAATTTGGATATTCTTAAACTGATCGCGAATGTTATAATTATTAATTAAAGTATTAACAAACCCTAATCCTCTTGCTTTACCGCCAAGCGAGCCGCCGCCTATCCTTGCAAAACTGCTTTCGGGATCAAATGTTTCTTTGGTAAAATCCGTTATAAGCCCGCGCTGCCTTATATTACGGTAACTGTGCAAAGAATTAATCAAATCTTTTCTAAGAGCTCCCGGTGTTGGGAAGTCCGATATTTTCCTGGGCCTTAATTGATCACCCAGCCAAAACTCCGTTCTTGCTTTTAGCCAATTAGAAAAATGATTCCGTTCCGCATGGTACTGTATGCTTTCATCAGGCACGGTTTTCAACTGTTCTTCAAGACTCAGAAGGTTAGAAGCCCTTCCAACTTCATACCCATCCTTAGTTCTGAAAATGAAATCGCCAAAGCTGAAGTTCTGGTTCATAAATTGGCGCAATTCATTTAATAGTAGCGGAGATTCTTTCAAGACAAAATATGCGCCTGAACTTTTTGCCGGCTTTTCATTTTCCGCCATGTTTGAAAGCAGCAAAATTGGGATGTCGGGATGTTCTTTTTTTACATTCTGTGTAAATAATATTCCCGCTCCTTTATCTTCAATCCCGTTTCTCGGGAAATCTATGTCCGATATAACTCCCAATATAAATTCACTATACTGCCGGTAATATTCCCATGCTTCTTCATAGTTAGTGCATAAAAGAATTTTCGGCCTCGCCCTCATGCGTAAGAACTTATGAGTAAGATTTATTCCTTCCGAAATTAATCTTTGCGACTGCATAAGCATTTCAGTATAAATCATGGGCAGGACGGAGGAATAATCCCTTACATTATCTTCAATCATTATTATTGTTTGAACGCCGACAATC
>JARLHB010000344.1 GCA_031292465.1 Ignavibacteriaceae bacterium | reverse complement strand
TGCCTGGCAATGTCTTATACGTTTTTTATAAAAGAAGAAGGATATTACATCGATAGTATTATTACTTTGCTTTTAAATGTAATTCGACAATTACATTCCTCAGAACAGATGGTATTTCTGCCTGTAAGTGATTTTAATTTGCAAACTTGTACTTGCCTGTTTAATCATGGATTAGTTCTTTTCAAGAAGCGCCGTTAAACTTTTAGCAATCCTGGGCTGCATCAAAAAGACAAAACCGTTTTCCTTTGCAACCTGTAATGTTTTACTAAAATCCTTTTCATCTACATGGCCTTTCGGCTCAGCAATTAATAACCTTCCCTTACTTTTCAATGATGTGTAAACTTCCTTAAACAAGGTTGAAACGTCATTTACTTCGTGCAAAACAGCAAATGCCAATGCAAAATCAATTTCATCCTTCAAATCATTTATATTCAATGAACCGGCGGAACAATTTCTTAATTCTATCCTGTCAATTACTCCTGCTTTATTGGCTCTTTTCCCTAATGTCTCCAGCATTTTTTTCTGAAGATCCAAACTGAATACTTTACCGTTATTGCCGACCATCTTAGACATGGGGATGCTGAAAAAACCCATTGCACTGCCTATATCCAATACCTTCATGCCTTCTTTGATATAAGGCTGTAATATTGTAAGAGGATTTTGAAACATTTTTCTGATTGGACTGGCAAGTAAATATCCTATCCATACAGGGCATACACGTTCAGACATAATAATTCCCTTTTCATTTTTAAAACAATTACATTATTTACGTATCAATATAAAAGATATTTTAGTCCGATTGTATTATAATTATATAAAATATTTTACTACGGATTAAATCTAAGATGACATTATGAGCTTTTAACTATTTATTTTTGTTTGCGAAGTGAAAGCCAAAGGAACAGAAAGCCTTAATTGAATAATCTTAAATTATTATTTATATTAAAAGTTAATTATAATAACATATCCGTTCAAAAAAAACGCAAGCCTGTTAAATGAGAAAAATCCGATTACTTTTACTTGAAGACAACCGGCTCCTTCGTGAAGGCATAATCGCCGTAATTGACGGACAACCTGATCTTAAAGTTGTAGCATCATTCGGTGACTGCTCCAAAGCTCTGCAGAGTATTGGTACTTCAAAGCCTAATGTACTGCTTCTTGATCTGGGCCTACGAAATCAAAACAGCCTTCAAGTTGTAAAATCTGTAAAGAAGAGTTTTCCGGCTATTGAAATTATCGTAATGGACCTGATACCTCTGGAATCAGATGTCCTGGATTTTGTTAAAGCCGGCGTTTCCGGGTTTATTCTTAAAGATGCAACAACCGATGATTTCCTGAAAACCATCAGGACTGTTGCCCTGGGAGGTAAAGTCCTGCCTCAGCATTTAACCGAATCTCTTTTTTCACAAATTGTAGAATTCGCAATAAACCATTCGAAGCCTTCCACACTAATAGAATCCGTACGAATGACAAAGCGTGAAAAGCAGGTGATTGAATTAGTCTCTGACGGGTTAACTAATAAAGAAATTGCTCAGAAACTTCATTTGTCAACATACACTGTTAAAAGTCATATACATAATATACTTGAAAAACTTGCTCTGCATACCAGGGTGCAAATTGCTAAATATGTACATACTTCAGACAGTAATGAAACTATAAACGATCAAATATCATTGATTGAAGAGTAGTTGTTTTTACTGTCCAAATATTTTTATCTCCTTATTTAATTTTCTTGTTTTACAAATCACAAAAGGTTCTTTCACACCGGGGATTAATCCTTTTTTCATCCATTGGATCTATTTATAGTTTTATTTGCCTTAGTTAAGTTTTAAGCAGTTTTTAAGGAATAAACAATCCGCGCACAGGTAATCCTCCTCATAATTACCACACCTTAACTACTTATACGAAAGGATGATAGGAACTGATATGAAACATAAACTTCAAATCGGAATAATTGACCTGGTTTCAAAGAAGCCCAATAAAAAACTGTTTGCCAGAATAATGAATGCAAATTTTGCCAGTATTATGCCCCAGGTAATTGGAGTGTGGTGTGAAGAAGAGGGACACGATGTTACATATATATGTTATACCGGATCTGAAAATTTACTTGATGAACTGCCTAAGAATGC
Organism: Ignavibacteriaceae bacterium; assembly: GCA_031292465.1. Taxonomy (GTDB): domain Bacteria; phylum Bacteroidota; class Ignavibacteria; order Ignavibacteriales; family Ignavibacteriaceae; genus FEN-1297. The sequence continues at coordinate 2,417 of JARLHB010000344.1, read as the reverse complement.
CGATATTATTTTTATCGGGGCATTTACCGAATCCGCTCAGACCGCATACGCTTTAAGTAATTTATTGCGTTCCCGTGGAGCTATTACGGTTTTAGGAGGCCCGCATGCCCGGTGTTATCCCGAAGATGCAAGGAAATATTTTGATTACGTTTTAGGATTTACTAATAAAAACATTCTTAATGAAATACTGCAAGATTGCACACCCCACCGCCCTATTGGTTTACATCTCGATGCTCAACACCAGCCGTCATCACTGCCCGGCGTAAAAGATAGATGGAAATTTATTGAACCGACTCTTAAAAAGGCTCCCTTAATAAAAATGGTTCCTATGCTCGGCAGCTTAGGATGCCCGTACACATGCAGTTTCTGTATTGATTCAACAGTAGCTTATCAGCCATTGGACTTTGATGTGATGAAAGAGGATTTGTCTTTTCTACTCACAAAATTTAAACGCCCTCTTGTAGGGTGGCATGACCCCAACTTTGGAATACGGTTTGAAGATTTTATGAATGCAATTGAAGAGGCTGTCCCTGAAAACCGTATAGATTTTATTGCGGAAAGCAGCTTATCTCTACTATCCGAACCTCACGTAAAAAGGCTAAAGCGCAACGGGTTTGGGGCAATGCTTCCCGGAATAGAATCCTGGTATGATTTAGGAAATAAGTCTAAAACTGTTGGTATAACCGGAATGGAAAAAGTTAAGCATATCTCAGAACAGATAAACATGATCCTCCGGTATATACCTTATGTACAAACTAATTTTGTCCTTGGGCTTGATGTTGATAAAGGCGATGAACCCTTTGAGCTTACAAAGAAGTTCGTTGACCTGACCCCCGGGGCATTTCCCGGTTATTCTCTTCTTTCGGCTTTCGGAAGGGCAGCACCTTTAAATCTTGAATATCAGCGTATTAACCGTATATTGCCTTTCCCATTTCATTTTTTGGATAACAACCATGCTATGAATGTTATTCCGGCAAATTATTCATGGCCGGAGTTTTATTCTCATATAATTGATTTGGGTAAACATACGTTTTCATGGAGTGCAATAGGCAGGCGTTTGATAGCAACTAAGTCAACAATACCAAGATGGATGAATGTAGTTCGGGCAATTTCCGAAGAAGGATTTGGCAGAATTAAATTTAATGAAGAAATATATAAGCGCTTGTTGAACGAAAAAGAATTTAGGAATTATTTTGAGCAGGAGTCCACAAACCTTCCTCAATTTTACTTAGATTCTGTTAAACATGATATTGGTTCCCTATGGGAATGGCTCCCTGAAGGCGCCTTGTTCCATAACCCAAATGCTTACCTTGATACCGTTGAGCAAAGGGTTGCTGTGTAATAATGTATTATTCTTTAATAAATCCTGTTAACATACGCTGTCACATAGATTAATATGAAAGAGATTCAACTATTATTAATTGAAGATAATTGCCTTTTACGCGAGGGAATTGTTGCTATGCTTAAAAGCGAGCCGGATATCAACATAATTGCAGTCTCCCAAAATAATGATCCTGTTGCCAAACTACGGCAGCTTAAACCGGATGTCATCATTTTAGACTTAGGTTTACAAAGCCAAAACAGCCTGGCAATAGTTGCAATTGTAAAAAAGGATTTTGCCAAAGCTAAAATTATAATAATGGATCTTGCCCCGGTACAGGGTGATATTGCACAATTTGTAAAAGCAGGCGCTTCCGGCTTCATTTTAAAAGATGCTACATCAGACGATTTCTTAACAACAATACGTAATGTATCAAAAGGTAAAGATGTTCTTCCCACATCCATAACTAATTCACTCTTTACACAAATTGTTGAACATGCACTAAAAAGCGGTAAAGTAAAATTAAGAGACGCAGTGCGTATGACCAAACGGGAGCGGGATGTTATTGAATTACTTGCTGATGGCTCTAGCAATAAAGAAATCGGACAAAAGCTGAATGTTTCAACTTTTACAATTAAGAGCCATATTCATAATATTATGGAAAAGCTGGCATTACATTCCAGGCTGGAAGTTGCCAGGTATTCTTACAAAAATAGGTCATTAAGAATAATCACTAAAAATATGTCAACTATAAATAGATAATTATCGGATTTTGTTTAATCATATATATATATTTTAATAATTTATACCGGGAGGAATAATAATCATGAGTAAAAGTCAAGATGCTAAAAAAAGTTCTAAGAAAAAAGCAGTAAAAACCATGAAAGAAAAGAAAGCCGCTAAAAGAGATAAAAAGAGTAAAAAGCCGAATAGCGCTATTGACTTATAGCAAGCTATATGGAAGAAATATATTATAGATTATATTTGTTTTAATATCTTCTGTGGTTAATGCATTCTATAATAGTGTCTTATCAACCTTAAAATGGCAGAAACCAATTGTGAAATTTGAGTATTAGTTGAATAATTCCGGTTTCAC
>JARLHB010000343.1 GCA_031292465.1 Ignavibacteriaceae bacterium | reverse complement strand
GCCGTATCAAAAACTCTGGGAACAACAACTCAACAGCTGGAAACTGATTTAGTTAAATTAAAAGAAGCAATTACCAGGTATCATGTCGGCTCAATTTTAAATGTTTACGATGTAGCAAATAGTGTCGATCATTGGAATAAAGTAATTACAGATATTCAGGATATAGCGACAAAAGATACAAGATTAAAAATACCTGTTCTTTATGGAATAGACGCTGTTCATGGTGCAAATTATACAATAGGTGGAACAATATTCCCGCAGGAAATAAATATGGCGGCTACCTTTGATACTGCATTTGCTTTTAAGCAGGGCGAGATAACTGCGCTGGAAATAAGAGCATGCGGAATACCATGGAACTTTGCCCCTATATTAGATATAGGCCGTCAGCCGCTTTGGCCGCGTTTATATGAAACATTCGGCGAAGATGTTTACCTTGATTCTAAAATGGGCGAGAGCTTTATTAAAGGTTCGCAGGGTAATGATTTAAGTGAAAAGGACAAAGCCGCCGTTTCGCTAAAACATTATGTCGGCTATAGTTTTCCGATTAATGGGCATGACAGAACGCCCGCCTGGATATCGGAAAGAATGATGCGCGAGTATTTTTTGCCGCCATTTGAGCAGGCAGTTAAATCAGGTGCTGAAACTGTAATGGTTAATTCTGCGGAAGTTGATGGTATTCCCGGACATATCAATTATCATTTATTAACTGAAGTGCTCCGCGGTGAAATGAAATTTAAAGGTATTGTTGTTTCAGACTGGCAGGATATTGAAAGATTATATTTCAGAGATAAAGTAGCTGAATCGCAGGAAGATGCCGTAAGAATGGTTGTTATGGCCGGCGTTGATATGAGTATGGTTCCTTATGAATACAGTTTTTATGATTATCTACTGAAACTTGTTAAAGAGGGTAAAGTCCCTATGAAACGCATTGATGAAGCTGTTTCAAGAATTTTGCGTGTTAAGTTTTTGCTTGGCCTTTTTGATAATCCATATCCGGATAAATCATTAAGCGCCTCTGTTGGTACAAAGGAATCGGATGCTGTAAATTTGCAGGCTGCTGAAGAATCAATTGTACTTGCAAAGAATGAAAGCAGCGTTTTACCGCTCTCAAAAAATTCAAAAGTATTGGTTACCGGTCCCACAGCAAATATGCTTTCTGCTTTAACCGGCGGCTGGACCCTGATTTGGCAGGGTAATGAAGAATCTCTTTATCCTAACGACAAATTAACAGTACTGAAAGCAATTCAGGAAAAAATAAAACCGGAGAATGTAAAATATTTTCAGGGAACAAGCTTTGACAGTTTAATTAATATAGACGAAACTGTAAATGCTGCAAAGGATGTTGACGCAGTTGTCCTTTGCCTTGGTGAAAAACCGTATGCTGAAACACCCGGAAATATAAATGACTTAACACTGGATACTGCGCAATTAAAACTTGCTGATGCTTTAATTAAAACGGGTAAACCGGTAATATTTGTTATGATTGAAGGAAGGCCGCGGGTAATAAATAGTGTCGTAGGTGGAGCAAAGGGTGTTCTGTTAAGCTTTCTTCCGGGCATGGACGGAGGGCAGGCCATAGCTAATGTATTATTCGGAGATGTTAACCCGAGTGCAAAATTATCTGTTACTTATCCAAGATACTGCAATGACATTGTTCATTATGATTATAAACCTCTTGAAAATTCATCGGACAATGTAATCAATCCGCAATGGCTGTTTGGGTACGGATTAAGTTACACTACTTTTGCATATTCCAACCTGAAATTAAATAAAGACAGCTTTAAGAAAGGTGAAGGAATTAAAGTTTCTGTTGATGTAAAAAACACCGGCAATGTAAAAGGAAAAGAAGCGGTACTTCTGTATTTGAACGACGAATATGCTTCTGTTTCCAGGCCTGTTAAGCAGTTGAAGAGGTTTTCTAAAATTGAATTAAATCCCGGAGAAACAAAAACAGTTGAGTTTACGCTTAACGAATATGATCTTTCATTTATCGGGGTAGAAAACAAAAGAATTGTAGAACCGGGCAAGTTTAAAATATTTGTTGATAACCTAAGTTCGGAATTTAACCTCCTTAAATAGTAGTTAGTAGTGATGTCGACTCCTTTCAAAAATCCCCTCTTATTGAGGGGATTTTTTATAAGTAACTGAAGTTACGCAAAAATCAATTTTTTATTAGCCCCGCTATAAAGAGCCTGTGTAAAAATTAGTTTTGCATGAATAATTATGCGAGAGATATTTTAATTAACTTCTTGCATCTGGAGTGGTAAACCGTTGAAACGGTTTTTTATTGTTATTCGATTAGACTGCCCATAGCTAAAGCTATGGGCTGCTTCTGTATATAAATAAATATTTTATCGGTATTGTTATTTTAATTCTATTAAGAGATGTGAAGGCAGCCCACGAATTTATTCGTGGGAAGATTAAATAGAGAGTTTGTTTCAGTCGTTTTAACGACTTCCAGTTTATTTTAAATATATCCATGTAAAAATGTTTTTCACACAAGCTGTAAATGGCGGGGCTATTGAAATACGAAACTGCGTAACTTCAGTAAGTAACAACTTTAAAAGCTGTAGCTTTAATTATATATTTATTTCCACTTTCCTTACTTAGTTGAAATGAATAATTTTGTCAGGCAGCATATTAAAAAAAATTATAAACCTATGAACAAAAGAATTTTAGTTCTAATAGTTTTGCTTTTTGCAGGCATCAACTTCCCAAATGACAAACCCGGCCTAATTCCTTTCAGGGAAGGGGATAAATGGGGCTTTTGCAATTTTAAGAAAGAGATGATAATTCCGGCTAAATTTCAGGAGGCAGACAGGTATTATAAAGGGTATTCACGTGTAAAATTAAATAACAAATATTGCCTGCTTGATGAACAGGGCAATCCTGCCTGCGGACCCGTATATGATAATATTTATTACATGATTGAAAACAGGGCTGGCGTGGAAATAAATAATTTATGGGGATTTGTAAATCCATTAGGTAAACTGGTCGTAAATCCTGTGTATGATGAAATCTATTCATTTAATGAGGGGCTTGCAGCCGTAAGGAAAGGCAACAAATGGGGGTTTACAGATACTAACGGAGTTGAAGTTATTCCTTTAATATATGACAGGGTATTCAGCTTTAAATACGGGCTTGCAGGCGTTTCCATTAATAAAAAGTGCGGGTTTATTAATAAAAAAGGCGAACAAGTTATAAAGATAGCTTTCAACCAGATACCTTCCAGGTATGAAGATGTATTTTCAGACAGCCTTTCGGCGGTCAGGCTTAAAAATTTCTGGGGATTCATAGATGTTAAAGGAAAGATTGTTATTCCATACGTCTTTGATTTTGTATTTGCATATAGCGAAGGCCTTGCGGGGTTTGCTGAAGGTGCAAAATGCGGCTTTATTAATAAATTCGGAAAAGTAATTGTCCAACCGCAGTTTGATAATGTTTACCAGTTCCACGAAAATTACTGCTGTGTATGGAAAAACAAAAAAGCCGGTTACATAAATAAAGCCGGTAAATTAATTACTCTTTATAAATATACAGACGCAAATTCTTTCAGTGAAGGCAGGGCGCGGGTTGGTATTGAAGGCAAATTCGGATTTATTGATACTACAGGCAGCATGGTTATTCCATTAATTTATGATGGCGAAGATAATTTTCATGAAAAGCTTGCCGCAGTAAAGAAAGACGGTAAATGGGGCTATATTGATGAGACCGGTAAATTGGTTATTCCATTTAAATATGAAAGCATTTCATCATTCGGCGATGGCATAGCGCTTGTAAAATATAAAGGCATATTCGGGTATATAGGAACAGACGGGAAAGAATACTGGACTGATAATTAGTATTTATTCAATTTGCCATGGACCTGTGAAATTTGTGATACAGATAGAATTGTATTCACACACTTATTAGGTATATGATTACAACCTTAAAAATTGTCTCAAATAATTAAAAATTTGTCTTTATTAATTGATTTCTTCTTGTGTAAGGTTGTAATTTTTAATTGTATTTCGTAAGATAGTTGGGTCTATACTTTCAATGAATTTTAACAATTTATATATTTCTCTATTTGGATCCGGCCACCATGATTTTGACCAAATTCTAAAGAATTTCAATCCCTGAGACTCCAATACTTTTTGTCGATGCAGATCGTATGAATAAGCTTGATCGGTGCTATGGTAAGATGCACCATCACACTCCAAAGCGATAATAGGTTTATAAAAATTATTTAATAAT
>JARLHB010000342.1 GCA_031292465.1 Ignavibacteriaceae bacterium | reverse complement strand
GTTATTAAATCCTTAAAATTCATTTTAATAAATTCATCATGTGAATACCCATAGCATGATACTGCCAAATCATTAACAGCAAGTATTAACATAGTGGCCTTATCATATATCATCATAGGGTGATGATTATCCCCAAATATATTTTCCAATACGGTGCTTTTATTATCCATAAATAATTTGTTTATCCAAGTCTTATAGAAGAATTTTAAGAAATATTTCATAATAGCCTGCCTTTACAGGCTATTAAAATATTTATTGTAAAAGATATAAAATACAGGCATAAAAAACATATAAAATTATTCTGATCCCACATAACGCATAGGGTATATTAATAAATTGCCAGTATTCCTTAATTTTATTTATATTTAGAATATAAATTATAGGGTTATGTGTATTTTAGCTGAGAAACTCAATCTATTCTTCTCATAAAGATTTGTTATCAGGTAATTCTGCAGACGTAAAGAGTTGCTTTTAATTAATATATGGTAATTGTCCGGCAAACCGGAAATCTTCTCTGTATTTACTACTTTTTAATTAAAACCAAAGATAAAATACATCATAATTAAAGCATAAATGTTTTTTAACCAGCTTTCAAAAATAACGGACTAAAAAAAGTGAATTCTAACTACGAAAATTTTGTAATTGTTAAACCCTCAGTAATACACGGGAACGGCATATTTATAACAGTTGATATTCCCAGCGGAAAAGATATTATGCTTATTGAAGGCGAGGTTATTACCGAAGACGAATGCATCAGGCGCGAAGAAGAAGAAGGGAATGTTTATATTTTTTGGAATGAAGATTCTTACATAGACACCGAAAAGACTGAAAAAATAAAATACCTTAACCACAAATGCGATTTTAATTGTGAAGTACTGGAAAGTGAGAATAACGGCCTTAAACTTACTGCTTCAAGAGATATCACTGCCGGCGAGGAATTAACTATTGATTACGGCTACGACGAAATTTATGAATTCTGCCGCTGCTCTTTGTGTGCTTAATATAAAAAGTGCAAATAAAAAAGGGATATAAGCTTATTTTAAAACCTATATCCCTGAAATTTGAAATAAATATTTTTACAAATTAATCTGCGATCTTTTTAAGAATGCCTTTCAACAAATCATAAAATTTATCTACAGTTTCAATGTTTACCATCTCATCAGGCGAATGAGCACCGGTTATAGTCGGGCCAAAGGATATCATATCCAGTCCTTCAATCTTATCGCCAAGTAGCCCGCATTCCAAACCTGCGTGAATGGCTTTTACTTCCGGCTCTGCTTTAAATAAATCCGAATATACTTTCCTTGAGATATTAAGGATTTCTGAACTCATATTAGGTTTCCAGCCTGGATAACCATCTGCAAGTTCTACCTTAGCATTAGCCAGCTCAAGAACAGAGCCAACACTTTGAGCAACATAATCCCTTGCACTCTCAATTGAGCTTCTCTGGCTCGTACCAACTGTCAATTGATTATTTTCAAATGTTACAGTGGCAAGGTTTGTTGATGTTTCAACAAGATCAGGAATATCCTGGCTCATTGAAATAACGCCATGAGAAATGCCCAGTAAAGTATTTACTATTCTCTTTTTGAAAGTATCTGTTACAGCCTGGTCGGTTTTTGAAGAAATTTTCTTAAACTCAACCTTAAGTCCTCCGTCTGAAGCTTTAAATTCATTAACCAATTCCACTTCAAATGCTTTTACTAATTTTTCTGCCTGTAAAACAGAGGATGATTTAATAAGTAACAATGCTTCGGCTTCCCTTGGTATAGCGTTACGTTTACTTCCGCCTGTAAGAGAGCCAAGTTTATAATCCACAGGTTCAAGTGCTTTCAAGGTTCTTGCAAGTAATTTTATCGCATTTGCCTTACCCATATTAATGTCTGAACCTGAATGTCCGCCCTTTAAGCCTGTTATCATTAGTTCAAAGGCATCATAACCGGCAGGAACCTTTTCAAATTCTAAATTAAATATGCCTGCGGTATCAACGCCGCCTGCGCAGCCTACGTAAAAAGTGCCGTCTTCTTCAGAATCCAGATTTAAAAGGATTCTGCCTTTGAGAAGCGAAGGATCCAATTCATTAGCGCCGGTCAGTCCGGTTTCTTCATCAACAGTAAGTAGAATTTCCAGAGGGCCGTGTACAGCATCCTTGTCTGAAATTATAGCAACTGCAGCGGCTATTCCTATACCATTATCACTTCCAAGAGTAGTACCTTCAGCAGCTATCCAGCCGTCAACTTTTTTCAACTTTAATGCATCGTTATCAAAGTCATGCTGTGTACTTTTATTCTTCTCACAAACCATATCAACATGCCCTTGCAGAATAGCAACCGGTGCGTTCTCACGTCCTTTGGTTGCAGGAACATATGCAACTATATTCCCTGTTTTATCTTGTTTATAGGCAACATTAAGGGTTGCAAACAACTCTTTAAAATGCTTTAATATTTTTTCTTCTTTTTTAGAAGGGCGAGGCACCTTTGTTATTTCGTAAAATCTTTTCCACAAAATTTCGGGTTTCAAGCCACTAATTACTTGTTCAGACATAATAACCTCTTATAGTTAAACCAGGTTGACTAATTTATTTTCAAAACTTTTGGTTATGAAATTTCTTCAGCCTCTTTTTGTTTGGCTGCAATTCTTGCATTTTTTCTATCCATTTCGGTAAGATATCTTTTCCTTATTCTAATACTCTGAGGAGTTACTTCTACGTATTCATCTTCAGTAATCCATTCGATAGCCTGTTCAAGAGTCAATACTGTAGGCGGTTCAAGCCTGATGGCTTCATCAGCACCGGACGAACGCATATTTGACAATTGCTTGGTTTTAGTAACATTAACATGCATATCATTAGATCTTGTATTTTCACCTACTACCATACCTTCATATACTTTTGTAGTCGGTTCGATAAAAAATACCGTACGTTCCTGCAGCTTGTACATAGCGTAAGCGGATGCCAATCCGCCTTCCATTGCAACCAGAGCGCCTCTTTGCCTATGGGTAATTTCTCCCTTAAAAGGTTCATATCCGTTAAAGTTATGATGCAGAATC
>JARLHB010000341.1 GCA_031292465.1 Ignavibacteriaceae bacterium | reverse complement strand
TCAAATCTGTCTTCTGTTTTTACTTCTTCAGCCGGATAGCCTAAAGAAATTATGGAAACAGGAACAATGTTTTTGGGAATTTTATAATATTTCCGTATTCCCTCAACTGTATCTTTATTTGGATAAGCGCTAATCCAAACCCCGCCAAGGCCCAATTCATGAATTGCAAGCAATGCATTTTGTGTAGCTGCAGAGCAATCCTGAACCAAATAATCGATATTCATTTCTAATTTTAAATCTCCGCAGATTATGATTGCAAGCGGTGCTTTTAATAGCATCTCTGCGTGCGGGTTAATTTTGTAAAGATGATCTATATCTTTTCTCTTATCCAAAACAATAAACTGCCATGGCTGATAGTTCATCGCTGAAGGCGCATACATTGTTGCTTTTAGTATTTGATTAATCTTTTCTTTAGATACCCTTGTTTTTTTATATTGACGAATGCTTCGTCTGGATTGTAATGCTTTAAGTGTATTCATTTGTTTTTCCCGTTTTATTTTGAAGATTATATTTACAAAATTAATTAAACAGCAGTATAAATGACTAAACTAAAATAATATTATGCGGGGAATAAAAAAGACATAATATTATTGGAGTTAATTGCTTCTGTTTCTGTCTATCCAGTATCCCCAGGCAATTATAAGCCATTGCGAAAGCCCTGCATAGCCTATTGCATTTACAGAAGGCGGGGCAGGGCTAAATATACTTGTTATATATGCAATAATTAAGAATATTATTAAACCCCAAAGCGTTATCCATCCTCTTTTATTTTTTGCTGTAGTAGATCTAAAATATAAATAGATGCCGGCAGTAAAAATTAAACCCTCGATGATAACTGTAAGCACTTCTGAATTCCATAATCCTAATCCAACTCTTAACTCTATCCCCGGAATAATTTGAAGATCGGGAATGTGGGATATCAAATCGAGAACCCAATGGCTTAATACCAGGACACCGCATAATAATGAATATTTAACATTCCGCCTTATTATATAATAAACGAAAGCGAACAATAGCGACCAGACAACAGAACCGGCCAGGCTGTGAGAAAAAGGATAATACAAAAATTGTACATTCAAAAAAGTATTTGCTGAATTAGTGATTGCTATTTTCTCGATTCCCAATAGTATAAATACCGGCCATAACACATCAAGAAATTGTGTTGCCAGGAACAAGGTACCCAGCGATGGTTTCCTGCTTTTTTTCCCACCTGGGAATGATACTATTTTGCCGGCAAATGCGGCTCCGTAATGCCCTATAAACATGTTTTCAGATTAGTCTAAATTGATAAAAATACTAACTTAAATTTAATTTTGTCACGCCAATTATGCAAAGTAGTTATTATTTAAACTTTGTCTTTTATAACTTTGTCAAAGTTTAATCAGGAAAGTATAAGGCTATTATAATAAATAAAGAAGATAATGGGAAAGAAAATACTCGAGTTAAAGAATTTAACTAAACGGTTCGGAGAATTTACAGCCGTTAATTCAATATCATACTCAATAAACAAAGGTGAAATATTTGGCCTTGTCGGCCCTAACGGAGCGGGGAAGACAACTACCATAAAAATATTAACTACTCTTTTGCCGGCAACTTCCGGGGAAGCTAACATAGGCGGATACGATGTTACGCGCAATGCTTCAAAAGTAAGGCGGATTATAGGGTATGTGCCTCAAATGCTTTCAGCCGACGGCAACTTAACCGGCTACGAAAACCTGCTTGTATTTGCTAAACTTTATGATATACCTTCCAAAGAAAGGGAACAAAGAATTATTGATTCGCTTCATTTTATGGGGCTATCAGATTCAGCCGGCAAGCTTGTTAAGAGCTATTCCGGAGGTATGATAAGGCGGCTGGAGATTGCTCAGGCAGTTCTTCATAAGCCTTTAGTGCTTTTTCTGGATGAACCGACAGTAGGGCTTGATCCTGTTGCAAGAGAAGCAGTTTGGGAATATGTTAAGGTTCTAGCCGAAAGGGGAACCACCGTGTTAATGACTACTCATTATATGGAAGAAGCTGATGCCATGTGTTCAAGAATTGCTATTATGAATAAAGGAAATATAGCTGCTATAGGCTCGCCAATGGAATTAAAAGCATCTATAGGCGATGTAGATGCTAATCTAAATAAAGTATTTGAATATTATAGCGGAAAATCATTAGAATCAGAAGAACCGGGAGGAAATTTTAAAGATGTCTCAAGAACAAGGCGTGTTGCAAAAAGACTTGGATAGATTACAAACAGAAAGTTTTGACCCAATAAAATGGATTATAAGTTTTATATATAAAACGTTTGTCATTGCTGAGCTGGAAGCAAGAAAGCTAAAACATGACCCGACAGAATTATTAACAAGAGCTGCACAGCCGGCATTGTGGATGCTTGTATTCGGCGAAGTGTTTACACGCGTTAGAGCTATACCAACCGGCAATATGAGCTATATGGATTTTATGGCACCGGGTATATTGGCACAGAGCGTTCTATTTGTTGCTATCTTTTACGGTATCTCAATTATATGGGAAAGGGATCTGGGAATAGTTCATAAATTTCTAGCAAGTCCGATTCCCAGAGCTTCAATAGTACTGGGGAAAGCTCTTTCGGCTGGTATAAGAGCGGTATCTCAGGCGGTTATAATATACCTTCTCTCTTTATTGCTTCATGTAAAGCTATCATGGGATCCGCTTAATCTTTTAGGGATATTATTTGTTATTATAATTAGCGCCGCGCTCTTTTCTACTTTTTCTTTAATAGTTGCATGTATTGTAAAAACCCGCGAAAGATTTATGGGAATAGGGCAGGTGCTTACTATGCCTCTCTTTTTTGCAAGTAATGCAATATATCCAATTGCCATTATGCCCGGTTGGTTAAAAGCAGTTGCACATTTTAATCCCCTTACTTACGAAGTAGATGCGTTAAGGTCATTTATGATAAATGGCGGAATTAGCCAATACGGGCTGCCGTTTGATTTCGGTGCACTTCTTTTATCAATGGTAATTTTAACTGTAATTGCAACAATCCTTTATCCTTCCGTTGCAAGATAAAGTTTTGATTTTTATCTTTGATAAGAATTAATTTTGATATCGATATATCTTAAAGTAAAAATAATTTCAATTAAAAAAATATATAAGGTGTTCTTATGCCGCAGGAACTTAAAATTAACTTAAATAAAACCGCTATTGTAGCTGTGGATTTGCAAAAGGGAATTGCAACCCCGCAGGTTGTACCTAATTCTGCAAAAGATGTTGTTGAAAATACTACAAAACTTTTAGATGTCTTTCGTAAGAATAACATGCCTGTCTTTCTCGTTCATGCTACGCCATCGCCTGATTT
>JARLHB010000340.1 GCA_031292465.1 Ignavibacteriaceae bacterium | reverse complement strand
TCCTTTGAAGGTTTTACACTTTTTTCCCAGGAACGAATATATTTGAAAATAATATCAGTAGTGCCGGTATGATTGCCAATAAAATTCCATTCTTCCTTACCGCCTGCACCCGGAATCGAATTCTGAGGAGGCAGATATATTTCCCCGGTTTTATAAACAATATTTTCATTTAATGTATCTGCAATCCGCCACTGATATCCTGTAGTTGCATTTGATTTCAATGCGATTGTGAATGGCTGCCCGGCTTTTATTTTTATTGTTTTCCCCGGATTTGCATACTCACCCTGTATAACTGATTCTTTAGTGGATGCCTGTAACTTCAAAACATCAATTATGGTAATGCCTGTAAATTTCCCATTTCTATCAAAATTAAAGGCCAGATCGGCCAAACCTATAAGCGTACAAGCATGACATCCATCCTGCAAACGGTAGTTAATAATAAACTGCTGCCCGCCGTCCGGCAGCTTCCTCGTAACAGGATATTCTGTACCGCTTCTGTCTCCAGGCCAAATACTTACGTTAGGATATTTCTTAAAAATCTGATTATACACTTTATTCTTTTTCAGATTTATTTTAGAAATATAATCGTAATCATCAATATCAATCATATTTGGTGTTCCATTAACCAGAAAGCATACCTGATTTTCATTGGCTCTAAACGGGTACACGGCAAAAGCAACATCAACTTTACCTGTTTCTTTAAAATCGCGCATAAAACCCTGATTGCCGGTTAATTTAGCAAACTCGACTGCTTCCGGCGAAGCGCCCATATTTTTCATTTGCTCAACAAAACAGTCGCCGAACGAGGGAGCTTTCGTGTTGTCGCAGCTGTCGTGGATGGCATGCATCATCTCCATGCCGGGGCCCCATATTGCATTTGCAGAAATTGCTTTTCCTGCTGTTAAATCTGCATTCTCTCGCGCCGCAGCAATTCCCGACAAAAGTATAAAGATTAGTAAAATAATATGTTTGAATTTCATAAATCCCTGCAATTATTTAAAATAGTTTTTCACACAGTGTTTAAGTTAATAATTTCCTAAATAAAATCTGCAATTAAGTGATTATTTCTTTGTGCCTTGTCGTCATTATAAAAAGAAGTGCTTTGCCACAAAGGCACTAAGGCACGAAGAATAATCGCATACACATAGCCAGATTATATTTTCCCTATGATAGTTTTATAAATATGCAGCCTGGTAAGAACTACTTTGTGTCTTCGAGCCTTTGTGGCAAAAAATTCTGTTATTAGAATATGTCTTCCAATGTGTCAATAAATAAAAAAACCCGCCTGTAAAAAAGCGGGTTTAATAAATTAAATTATCACAATATCATTATCTATCTAAGCAAAAACACCATTCGTTATGAAGCCTTTTTCCTGCCTGATATATAGAATATATACATGCTGAAAATAAGAGCCAGAGAAGCTTGTATTATGATTGGTGTATCAACTAACCCTGTATTGAATAAAGCCATTTTAATTAAAAGGAACTTGCCCGCATAATAAAATACTTTACTAAGAATTATGCTTCCAAAACCGGCATAAAACAGATTTGAAGTTTTCTTTGACAGGAAATAAAACAGCCAAATGTTCAGAAACATTTCGCTGGTTATTAATAATGCCTTTATAAATACCGGGTGTGAAGCTGTAACGAAAGAAAACAGCGGCAGTGTTAATGCCAGCAAATATGCATTCCTTTTTGTTGAATGGACAAGAGCTAAAATTAAGATAATTCTCATTGGTTCAAACATGTAAACAGGAAAACTGAACAAATGTGAAATGGATGGGATAAAATATACAAATGCTATTCCGATTACATCAAGAATAGAATTTTTAATTACAATGTTATTCTTCGGTAAAGTTAAAACATTCTGCATAATATGCCTGCAAATTGATAAAATATATTGGTAAATATAATCCTATTTTGCCTATTAATAAACAAAGTTGTATTTTTATCACCGATAATTAAAAGTGGGGAGCAGTTTTAGAAACAGGTTTTTAATAATGATTTTTTAGGACGGGGATTTTATGGAAAGACGGGAATTTATAAAAAGAAGCGCTCTTGCCTCAGTGGCGCTTAGTTCTACACTAACACTTGGAAATTTTTCAAATCTTTTTGCCGGCAGTTTACCATCAAACAAAGCTTATGATCTTGTAGCTATAAAAGGCGGTGAAGCCGATGCTATGTTTGATAAAGGTATTGCTTCACTCGGCGGCATGAAGAACTTTGTAAAAAAAGGACAGAAAGTAGTAATAAAACCAAACATTGGATGGGATGTGGTTCCTGAAAAAGGCGCTAATACAAATCCCAGGCTCGTTGCAAGGATTATACAGCATTGTTTAAATGCCGGAGCTAAAGAAGTTTTCGTGTTCGATCATACATGCGATAACTGGACAAGATGCTATTCAAACAGCGGAATTGAAAGAGCTGTTAAGGATGCCGGCGGAACAATTGTTTCCGGCGCTACAGAAGGATATTACCATGATGTTACAATCAAAAACGGTAAAGCTTTAAAAAATGCAAAGGTTCATGAATTAATATTAGACTCCGATGTGTTTATTAATGTGCCGGTATTAAAACACCATATGGCCGGCAAACTAACCGTAGGCATGAAAAATATGATGGGAGTGGTCTGGGACAGGCAGCAATGGCACAGAAACGACCTCCAGCAGTCAATTGCAGACTTTGCAGCTTTCAAAAAGCCAAATCTTACTGTTGTTGATGCTTATTTGGTTATGATGAAAAACGGGCCAAGAGGGACTTCAAAAGAGGATGTTGTTTTAATGAAACAACAGATTATCTCGACAGATATTGTTGCTGCAGATGCAGCCGCGGCTAAAATCTTCGGCATGGAACCGGACGATGTTCCCCATATTAAAATAGCCGACCAGATGAAATTAGGCAGAAAAGATTTGAGTAAGTTGAATATAAACAGGATTAAGATATAGGCATTAGATAGGCATATCCGATCTGATGGCGGGAACAGAATTGTCAAATGAATCTTTCAAATTTAAAGAGAATAAGGATAACTATATCCATAGTTTTCTTCTTATTACTTTCAGCATTATTTTTAGATTTTAATAACTCACTTTCACCGGCATATACAAACTATTTTACCTTTCTTCAGTTTGTGCCCTCATTAATAAAATTTTTAGGGCTTGCAGGCATTACTGCTGCGGGCTTTATAATTGTTTTAGCGCTTACGGTAATGTTCGGCAGAGTGTATTGTTCAAGTATATGTCCTATGGGTACGCTGCAGGACATATTTTCTTTTATTCACAAGAAGTTCAGAAAGAAAAAATATTTTCGTCTATTAAAGCCTTCCAACTGGCTTAGATATTCGCTTTTATCTTTATCTGTTATATTCTTTCTGTTTGGCAGTTTATTTATAATAAATTTACTGGATCCATACAGTAACTTTGGAAGGATTTATGCACAGCTATTAAAGCCTATTCTTCTATATACTTATAACTTTGTTGCAATCTACCTGGAGAAATTTAATATTTATTGGATCAATCCTGTTGAAATGCGCGGTACTAATCCTGTTATTATGATTTTCCCGGCAGCTTTTTTAACACTTGTATTTATTCTTTCATTCTTCTACGGACGTTTATTCTGCAATACGGTTTGCCCTGTCGGTTCATTACTGGGACTTGTCTCTAAATTTTCTTTCTTCAAGATTAAAATTGATGAAAAAAATTGCATAGGCTGTAATTTATGCGAGCGTAATTGTAAGTCTGGCTGTATTGATAAAAAAAATAAAACCGTTGATTTCAGCCGTTGTGTTGCCTGCTATAATTGTTTAAATGTATGCCCCTCTAAAGGTATAGACTATAAACTGTCTTTTAATAAAAAAGAAATTGCAAAGGAAGACGTTGCAGAAGTTGAAACTGTTGATTCCGCGAAACGGCAGTTTTTAATTTCTGTCGGATTATTTATTGCAGGCTCTTCAAAATTAGTATCTGCTCAAACCAAAATAATTAGTACTAAACTAAGCAAAAATCCTATTTTCAGAAAGCACCCTGTTACGCCTCCGGGATCATTAAGCCTAAAGCATTTTACAAGCAACTGTACAGCCTGCCACTTATGTGTCAGTTCCTGCCCCACGCAGGTATTACAGCCTTCTTTTCTTGAGTATGGAGTATTAGGAATGCTTCAGCCAAGAATGGATTACAACAGAAGCTTCTGCAACTTCGATTGCGTTATATGCAGTGAAGTCTGTCCCAATGGTGCAATTCTGCCAATTAAGCTTGATAAGAAAAAACTAACACAGCTTGGCAAGGCAAAGTTTATACCTGATAACTGCATCGTTCATACTGAAAAGACAGATTGCGGCGCATGTTCTGAGCATTGCCCTACAAAAGCAGTAATTATGGTTCCATACGGAGACGTAAGGGCGCCTGAAGTGCATGATGAGTTCTGCATTGGCTGTGGCGCATGCGAGTATGCCTGCCCTGTAAAACCATACAAGGCAATTTATGTTGAAGCAAATACAACACATCAAACGGCTAAGAAAAAAGAAGAAAAGAAGATTGAAAAGAAGGTCAATTACCAGGAAGATTTTCCATTCTGATAACAAAGAATAAAACAAGGATTAACACAGATTCAAATCCGTATTAATCCTTAAAATCAATGTTACAGGTGTCTATTATTTTTAACTCTTAATTTTTACCACAGATTTAGTATTACTGCTTTCAATGGCAAGCTCTATCAGTCTTGTAGTATTAAGTGCTTCTTCAGGCTTAACGGCTAATTCTTTACCGTTAACAATAGCATCATACACATTTTCATAGAAACCGGCATAAGAACCGGGGATGGTTTCAATCTCGCCTGTAAAAGTCAACCCATTAAGTTCCGTTTCTATCATTCCCCAAAATTCAGACTGTTCTTCACCCCATTCAGGCGACTTCCTGTAACCAAACCCCTTTAGTGTATCTTCCTGCGGATCTAATCCATTCTTCACATAAGAACCAAGTGTACCATGTAAAGTAAAACGGGGCAAAGGAATTTTAGACAGATAGTTACTTTTCAATGTTACTTTAAGCTTATCATAATCCATAATAATTTCGAAAGCATCAACAATCTTCCCTAATGGCCTTTCAGTTCTTAAATCAGCATAAAGAGATTTTGGATTGCCAAACAGGCAAACCGCCTGGTCTATCAGGTGGGAAGCAATATCATACAGCAATCCTGCACCCGGCAATAATTCTTCCTTCCATGAGTTCGGTTTAATATAATTTCTAAACCTGTCAAAGTGGGATTCAAATTCAACCAGATCCCCGAGCATCCCTCCTTCAATTATTTTTTTTACAGTCATATAATCGCCGTCCCATCTTCGGTTCTGGTAAACGGTTAATATTTTCTTTTGAGAATCTGCTATTTTTATCAACTCTTCTGCTTCTTTAGATGTTGTTGTAAAGGGTTTTTCAACAACTACATGCTTGCCTGCAAGCAAAGCTTTCTTAGTCATTTCATAATGAAGGTTATTAGGAGTATTAATTATAACCAGATCAATATCGTTATCTTCAAGCAAAGCAGAAAAATCTCTCACAACTTCAACATAAGGGTATAAATGTTTAGACCTGCTGGCATGCCGTTCCACCACTTTTTTTAAATTAAAATTAGGGTCTGCATCAAGGAAAGCTGCGTGAAAGTATTCGCCGGACATGCCGAAGCCAACTATAGCTGTATTTATTTTTTTGCTCATAAGACTATTCTCATTACAGTTAATAATTATAAATTGCTTATACTAAATTATAAATTTTTCTGTTTATATGAGTATAATATATAAAATTCTCGGTAAACCGGGCAAAGACAACGCACTCTTTGTTTGGATAAACAGCGGTACCAGAATGTACAGGCTTCTGTTTGATTGCGTCGAAGGCCTGCTGAACGAGTTAAAGCCGCAGGATGTTAATTCTGTTGATTATCTTTTCTTCTCGCATTTACATTTAGACCATGCAGCAGGGTTTGATTATTTTTTCAGAAGAAATTACGACCGCGCTGCAAAACCCGTTTTTATTTTCGGCCCTGAAAACACATCCCTTATTATTCATCATAGGCTGAGGGGTTATACATGGAACTTAGTGGGAAATGCTCCCGGTGTGTGGAATATTTCGGATATATTAAATAATGAAGTAACCCATTTCCGCTTTTATACTTCAGAAGGCTTTTCTAAGAAGCATAAATTAAAAACAGCGCCCCGTAAAAGTATTATACTTGAAAATGGAAGTTTTACCGTTGAAGCAATAATATTAAATCATATTATTCCTTCAATCGGATACCTCGTAACAGAAAAAGACTATTTAAATATCGATAAAGACAAACTTGAAAAAAGCGGACTGCCCGCTGGTATCTGGCTGCAACAAGTTAAAGATTTTTCAATCGATGGTAAAAACAAAATAACCATCGATAATAAGACATATACCTTAAACGCATTGAGGAAAATGCTTCTTAAAAAACATCGTGGTGAAAGCATAGCATACCTGACTGATTTTATTTATAAAGGGAATACTTTACCGGCACTGCGTAAATTTCTTAATAAGTGCGATACCGTGGTTTGTGAAAGCCAATATTCACAGAACGATATTTCACTTGCTGAAAAGAACTTTCATCTTACAACCGGACAAGCTGCCAGGATTGCAAAATGTGCAGGAGTAACAAATCTTGTACTATTTCATATATCTGAAAGGTATAAATTTAATGAAGATTATAAAGGATTATTAGAAGAAGCTAAGAAGATATTTCCGAACACAACCTATCCCCCTGAATGGAATGCGTAGATGTAAAAAATAAAATATTTATCTTTTATATTTAACAAAAATTAGCTTAAAAAAACAGCCCAAAAGCAGTGTATTCCAATTAAGCACGCCAATTCATATTTTCTTACAGTTTATTTGATGAAGAGGTTTTTATGTTAAAGACGCAGACTACCGACGAGGATATTGTTTGGGCTTGCCAATATTGCGGCGTACTTAATACCGTATGGATAGACCTGACTATTGGAGGGAAACAGGATTTTATTGAAGACTGCAGGATTTGCTGCCGCCCAAACAGGATAATAATTACAAATGACGAAGACAATAAAGTCTTCATTGAGGCCAGGCCCTGTGACGAATAACAGCGGCACCAGTATAAGGACTTTTAAAGCCAGAGATTTAAATTATTTTTTTCGATACATTCACCTGAAAGTAATCTACTCCTCCAGTAAAAGACTTTCAGTATTGCAATTTGTAGTATAAGAAGTTTAACAGACGGTACCGTTAACCTTCTTATACTAATCCATAATCATTCTTAAGAACGAAGAACTTTCTTCGTCATCATTATTATTTTCAGCATTAACTTTGTTTGTCTTTTCCTTTGCCCAGTTATAGCGGGATGAATCAAAGTTAAAACCGCTTTGCGGAATATCATTTTCTTCCCCTTTGTCTTCAAGTGTAGATTTAGGGCTCTTTACACGAAGAATAGTAGGGATGTCTAAATCTTCCGTATCAATATTAGTATTATCTAAGAAATTAAATCCGCCTCTGAATGTATCTGTGCTTTTCGGCTTTGCTGTAACAGCGGCCTTTGTAAAGTTATGAGCTGCAGTATCAAACCCTGTAGCAATAACAGTGTAAGACACGTAATCGTTCATCTCTTCTTTTTTAACGCATCCGAAAATTACATTAGCTTCTTCACCCGCAGCTTCAAAAATTACATTATTGCCTTCGTTAATCTCCTGCATGGTTAGATTGCTTGAACCTGTAACATTCAGCAGAACGCTTTTAGCGCCTTTTATGTTTACACCTTCCAATAACGGACTCGAAATTGCTTTTTGTGCAGCTTCAATAGCGCGATTTTCGCCGCTTGCGATACCGCATCCCATCAAAGCTTCGCCGCTTTGGTTCATAACTGCACGGACATCGGCAAAGTCCACATTTATTAAGCCTTCAACCGTAATTATATCAGCGATTCCTCTTGTTGCTTCATAAAGCACTTCATTAGGTTTATCGAATGCAGCAAATGCATTAATAGATTTATCAAGAATGCTAAGCAGCCGTTCATTCGGAATAACAATTAAGCTGTCAACATGTTGTTTAAGCTCCATAATACCCTGCTCGGCATTCAGCATACGCTTTTTACCTTCCCATCTGAAAGGTTTGGTAACAATACCAACGACTAAAGCGCCAATACTCTTTGCAATGGAAGCAATAACAGGAGCACCTCCGGTACCGGTTCCGCCGCCCATACCTGCAGTAACAAATACCATATCACTGCCTGAAAGGATTTCTGCAATTTTTTCCCTGTCTTCTTCAAGGGACTTTTTGCCAACATTAGGATCGGCTCCCGCTCCTAAACCTCTTGTTATGGCAGTGCCCACTTGAATTTTATGGGTTGCGGTGCTGCTATTAAGGACCTGGGCATCTGTATTTACAGCAACATACTCAACGCCGACGAGCCCGCGTGTTATCATGCTCTCAATTGCGTTGCAGCCGCCTCCGCCGACACCTACTACTTTTAGTATTGCTGACATCGGTCTGCCTTTATCAAGTGTTGCAAATCTCGCCATAATTGACCTCCTATGTTAAGAACTTTATAATTCATCAAAAAATTCTTGAAACCGTTTAAACAATGTTGTTATTTTCTTTTTACTGTTGGTTTTCTTTGGTTTTATTAATACCTGATACTCACTGGATTTTCCGCCGGGAATTCCTCTTATCAATCCGGCAACAGTGGCAAATTCAGGGCTTTCAATTTCATCCGATAACCCGGTACCTAATTCCTGGGGTACGCCTATTCTTGTCGGCAGCCCGAATACTTCCTCAGCTAATTCAGTACAGCCCTTCAATAAGGAACCGCCGCCGGTAAGCACTATGCCTGCTTTAATTTTATTTTTAAATCCGGCGCTTCTTATTTCATTATCTATCAGGCTGAACAGCTCACGCATTCTTAAACTTATTATTTGTGTTAATAAGCTGATAGGAATTTTAGCGTTGCCTCTTGCACCTACGCCGCGGATAAGAACATCCTCATCTTTAATTATTGCTGATTCTGTAGCATATCCAAATTCTTTTTTCAATTTTTCTGCTTCTTCAGTTACTACCCCCAGGGATTCACGAATATCATTCGTTACCTGGTTTCCGGCTACGCCTATAACCTTTGTGTGCTTAATTGATTTTTTATGGAAGATAGCTATATCCGTTGTTCCGCCGCCTATATCAATTAGAGCTACACCTAAATCTTTTTCGCTTTCTTCAAGCACCGATGAACTGGATGCTATGGGCTGAAGAATATAATCATTTACATGATATCCAGCCCTTTCAACAGACTTCCTGATATTCTGTATTGCCGGAATAGATGCCAGTACTATATGGTTTGTAGCTTCCAAACGCGAACCGGACATTCCAAGCGGATTTTCTATACCGCCCTGATAATCTACCGAGAATTCTTCAGGAATTATATGCAGTATCTGTCTGTCTGAAGGAATTCTTATTGTTCGTACATCAGCTTCAAGCCTGTCTAAATCAGATTGCGTAATTTCTCTGTCTTCGCCGCTTATAGTAACATAATTTCTGTGGCGCATACTGGTAATATGTTCGCCGGCAACTCCTACATTAACAAAACTAATCTCAATGCCGGCCCTGTTGGATGCTATAGAAACAGCTTCTTTTATAGCCGTAGCTGTTTTGCCTATATTTGCTACAAGTCCCTTATGCAGCCCTTCAGAAGGAGCGACGCCGAAGCCGAGAATATTTATTTTATTATCCTCGTCAAATGTCTCGGCAATAACTGCACAGACTTTTGTAGTTCCTAAATCAAGACCAACTATAATATTCTTTTTCATTCAGTATAACCTGTGTTTTCACTCGTACCGACAAATATTTCACCGGAGAATCTTAAATCAATATAGTCACTATTGTCCGCAAGACTGTTTTGTTCAATTATTTTAGACCACATAATATCCAAATAGACCATTTTTTTAGGAGCCTCGCCTTTGCCAAAGATAACCGGAGGCTTTATACCGGAAAATGTAAGGATAATATCGCCGCCCTTTCTTAAATTTATTTCCGATAACCTCTTCGCTACACTCTCGTTTGTCAGCTTAGCAGACTCAATTATTTTAAACGCTTCAACAATGTCACTTGTTTTAATATATGAAAGAGGCTTTATTTCTTTTTCAAACGATGAATTACTTATAACAGGAAAATCCATAAATTTCGTATTTGCCATCAATGGAAGAACCTGAAAATTATCGGTTATAAAATTCGGTTCTCCAACAGATAAAAGAACTGCCTCAATATTCTTTTCCGTCAAATGAACTTTCGCAATGTTGCTGCCCGCAAATTCAACATCCGCTTTAAGTACGTATGGATGACTTTCAAATTTTTGCTTAATCTCCTGAAGAGTAAGATTTCCGAATTTAGGAATATCACCTAACTTTGTAAATGCCAGATATTCATTTACCGGCAGCAGATGGTTCCCGTATATTTCGATCATCTTAATTTCTCCTTTATCAGTCTTTTTATTAGAAAAAAAAACTAAATAAATTAAACATGAAATTAATACAACAAATACAAATGTTCCTAATATCTTACCAACTTTTTCCGACATTATTTTGATGAATTAATTAATTCAACAAACTTTTTATTATACTTCCAGATATCGCCCGCACCCATCGTAATAATTATGTCACCATCTTTCTTTATTTCCATCAACTTTTTAGGCAGGTCATTCTTATCTTTAACATATATTACATTTTTATGGCCGAATTTCTTCGCTGCATTTGCAATAAGTTCGCCGCTTATGCCTTCAATCGGTTCTTCCCTTGCAGGATATACATCCGTACAGATGAAAACATCGCTGTTCAGGAACGATCTTCCGAATTCCTGGTAAAAATCTCTTGTCCTTGAGTAAAGATGCGGCTGGAAAACAGCAACAAGCCTTCTGTTCCACCCGCTTCTGATACCAGCTAATGAAGCGCTGGTTTCAGTAGGATGATGTGCATAATCATCAATGACCAAAATTTCTTTATCATATTTTTTCTCAAATCTTCTGTAAACGCCGGAGAATGACTCCAACGCTTTTTTAATAACCTCAAAACTTATCCCCAGCTCTTTAGCAATGCATACTGCAACCAGGGAATTCTTAACATTATGAACGCCCGGTATTTTCAGGTTTATCTTTCCTAGATCTTCGCCTTTATATTTTACAGTAAAAGCGCTTGAAAATTCATTATATACAATATCTACTGCACGAATATCCGCCTGGGTTGTTAAACCATAAGTAAATATTTTTTT
>JARLHB010000339.1 GCA_031292465.1 Ignavibacteriaceae bacterium | reverse complement strand
ACCTCGTATAGGAATCGGCAACGATCCTTATATCTATTTAGGTATGCGAGTAAGTGATATTAAATTCAAAATGCAGGAAAGACTTAATTACCTGCAACTTAAAAGAAACGAACAAACATCACCTTCATCAGAAAATCAGTTTGAAGCCTATATAATTCGTGCTGCCCAAAAAAATAAATTAATCATGCCGGGATTCTCGGATAACTTAAGATTCATTCATAGCCAATGGCGTATTCAGGGTATTCCAGGCACTCAAAATTTCACAGATTTAATTGCCATTGATTTAACCACTAATCAATTGGTAATTATAGAATTGAAATATAAAGAAGATAATACTGCATTTTCTCAAGTCGCCGGTTATGTTAATTATTTTCAGAGATATTTCACAAACCTGAATCCGTTTTTCTTAAAACTTGCAAATGTCATGGGATTCTTATATAAATGTTCTGAATTGGCGAGTTTGTCAGTAATTGAAATGGCTAGCTATGGTCTGGTTGCTTGGCCGGATAAAAATGGAGTCACATTTGTTCAAAAGATAGATTGCCCAGTTACAATACTGAATGTCCCGACAGAGCTTGGCCCTCAGCATGAATCCGATTCCCCCTTTACTGCGAAAATGAGATTGCATCAAAGCTGGTATCGTGCAAATATATTAAAAGTACCGTGTGGCGTAGGACCTACTAAGCAAAGTAATAATGAATATGGCAATATGCTAAAAAACGAGGATGGAGAAAAAGGCCTTAATTTCTTAGATCCAATAATATTTAAAGTTGCGAAAGATAGGATTGCACAAAATAAGGGATCTGTCGAAAGCTTTAGGCTATTAAACAACCTCTTGTCTAGTCAGCCAATGTGTTTTAATTTGTTCGGATTAATGGTTAGGGATTTAGACTTAGCTACGCAATTATGGAATTCTATATTCCCCAAAGAAATTAAAATTATAAAGAAAATTTTATTGGAATATTCACCAGAACCAAATAGAAATTTTCTTAATGATGCTACCGCCTTCGATGCTTTTATTGAATATGTTAACTTTAATGATGATCTATGTTTTATTGGTATTGAAACTAAATTAACAGAGCCTTTTTCTCAGGCAAATTATGATGGCCCACATTATCGCAAATGGATTTTCCAAGATTCGCCATGGTTACCCGAATCGGCCAATAAACTATCCGATATCAGGCATAATCAATTATGGCGCGATCATCTATTGGCTATCTCGATGCTAAAGCAATCTAATGGACAATATAAGGATGGGAAATTTTTACTCATTCACCATCCCCTAGATAATAAATGTGCTGAAACGGTTGCAGTATACAAGTTACTATTAAAGGATTATGATAAAAGCTTTATAAATATTACTCTTGACGATTTAATAAATATTTGGTCAAGGCTTAGTTTATCTTTAATATATTCAGATTGGCTTAATAAATTCAAAATAAGATATTTGGATTTGCAGTACTAAAAATCCATCTAAAAAAAGAAATGATTTTTATAAGGTAGAACTTAATAGCAGATTTCTCTGAGTAAGTATTTTATTTAAATAATAAATTTGGAGTATTACATATGCCTGATATATATTCTATAATAAAGGAATTAGACCAATATCTTGAATCTACACATCAATCATCTATGGGCCCCGTTGAAGCAAATGCTCATCTAACTAAGAAAAATTTATTAAGAGACAGTGAAAGCCGGCCCGGCAAACCATTGCGGGATTTATTAAGAAAGGGGTTAATTAAACAAGCCTATCAACCAGGAGGCAAAGGGAGCGAATGGATCATCCCCCATTCGAGTTACCGGATGAATGAAAATATTATTATTGATAAAAAAGTCAAACACGGAGAAAGGGCAAACCCTCTTAATAATGAAGAAATAAAAAAAGATATCCGGGCAGCAAGACTAAAATATAAGCCCACAACCATTAAATGTTTACTCATTGCTGAAGCTCCACCGGAAGCATTAGAAAGGTTTTTTTATTATGAAGATGTTAAAGATAAGGATTTCTTATTTATTGGATTAATGCAGGCATTATATCCTGATTATAAAGACGAATATTTATCTAACGGCAGAAATACAGGATTAAAAAAAGAACTATTAGAAAAATTTAAAGCGGATGGTTACTATCTGATTGATTTAAGTGATCTCCCTATAAGTATGATTTCGGGAAAATCCGGGGATGAAATTGAAGAAATTAAAACTGTAATTAATGAACTAATAACTCCTAAGACACCGATCATTTTGATAAAAGCTAATATTTATGATGCCTTATACTCAAAATTAAAGATGGCTGGGTATAATGTCATTAATAATAGAATCCCCTTCCCCTCAACTGGCGGGCAGAAGAAATTCCAAATTCAATTTAAAGAGGCACTAAGCACGATTTAATAAACCACTAATGACATTTAATATTTTTTTCAAAGATATCTTAAGATATTTAAGATCAGAGGGAAGGTTTAAGATAACTTAAATTGGCGAAGTTGATTATATGGTACAGTTTGGAGTATGGTCAAAACTAAAACAAATAAGGAATTTTTATCAGCATTTGACCGCGATAAATTATTCAAATTTCAAGGAGAGGAGTTTCTATTTGTCTTAGTGGGGTATCCTGATCTAAGGGCATATCTAATATCTAGGAAACATGATATGCGTATTGAGGTTTGTCCTGAAATAAATGTTATTACCAGGAAAATTGATCTGACAGAGCAAACCGGCAAAGTAATAGTCCAACATTGCGACCAAAGCAAAGAAAAATTAAATGCCACGGAGAAGTTAATAGTTGAACCAGACTTTGAGAAAGAAAAAGCATTTTTTGATACTATTCCTTCTAAGATTGTAGAAACTGCTGGCAGGTTTTCTAATTCACATTGGGAGATTATAAGAGCTTGCGGAATTTTTGGTTTAAATTTTGATAAACTCATTAATTCTAATTCTGCGCTTGCATATATTCTTGTGAGCATGAAAATTTTCAACCCTTCATTCACACTATACAATGATCTTAGTTATATGAATGATTTAATTACAATTAAGCAAAAAGAAATCCTGGAAAAGGCATTATTTCCGGGAACTGAAAGGATGGTTAAGATTTTTAAGAAGTTTGATTCAAAAATTCTCGATGTTGAAATTCTTCTTCTACTTAGAAGCTCTCTAGGGACAAACAGAATAACAAGGGAAGAAATACTGCAGATCTTATCACACTCTACTAATATTAATAAGGAAATGCTGACACTATTGGGAAATGATCCGGCCCTGATCAAACTTATGACTTCAAATGCTGTTCAGGATCTTGCTAAATCAAAATCTTTTAAGTCAGATCTGGAAAAGTTGATGGAAATTCACAACTTATCGGCAAAGTGGAATATTAAAGTCGCTGAAATAGATAATCTTGAGAGAATTGATAAGGTTAAACAGAATCTATTAGATAAGGTCGATAAGAAAAGAGAAGAACAAAATAAGTTCCCCCCTCCTCCGATCCCCGGCAACGAATATATCGCTGCCTTAAAAGATGGATTGGACCAATCATATTGGGCCAAAAGACAAGGGAATTGTATTCGAGGATATAGTTCAAGCGTTAAAGCAGGCAGGAAATATTTTTATAAAGTAATATATGGGGGTGAGGAAGCAACGCTTGAAATAAACATCTCTGGTAAGAAGATTCAGCGGGGAGACCTGCTTGGAACAAGAAATGTTGTTGTAACTAAGGAGCTGAAAGGAGTT
>JARLHB010000338.1 GCA_031292465.1 Ignavibacteriaceae bacterium | reverse complement strand
ACAACAAGCTGGAGCGGTGCAACATTTGACCATAATAAGACTCCATTTCCGCTGACGGGGGCACATGCTTCTATAACATGCCAGCAGTGCCATACATCAGGCTATACCAATACACCAACTGACTGCTATTCCTGCCATACAAGTACATATAATGCGGCAACTGCGCCAACAAATCATCCGGCAGCAGGATTGCCGCATACATGCCAGGACTGCCATAATACAACAGCCTGGACTACAACAACGTTTAACCATGCAACAACCGGATTTACTTTAACAGGCGCTCATATTACAATAGATTGTTCATCGTGCCATAAAGGAACAGTAACAGGATTAACAACAGACTGCTACTCATGTCATAGTACAGACTTTGCAGGTGCAACCGATCCGAACCACGTAGCACAGGGATTTCCGCATGATTGTTCACAATGTCATTCGACAACAAGCTGGAGTGGCGCAACATTCAATCATAATACAACAGGTTTCCAGTTGACCGGAGCTCATGCAAGCATACAGTGTGCACAATGCCATGCTTCGGGATATAATAATACATCACCGGCGTGTTATAGTTGCCATCAGGCAAATTATCAATCCGCTTCAAATCCAAGCCATTCAGCTTTAGCGCTGTCAACAGATTGTTCAACATGTCATACAACTAATCCCGGCTGGACAAATGCAACTTTCCCGATTCATAGTAATTATTATGTGATAACCGGAGCCCATACTTCGCTAACTTGCGATAACTGCCATAACGGGAACTATAATACTGCGCCTGCAACCTGCTATGGGTGCCATCAAAACGATTATAATGGAACAACCAATCCAGCTCACAAGACGGCAGGTTTCCCAACGGATTGTACCCAGTGCCATAACCAGACTGTATGGCAGCCGTCCACATTTAATCATGATGCAGCTTATTTCCCGATATATTCCGGTACACATGCAGGCAGATGGACTTTATGTTCTGATTGTCATAGCAATGCTTCTAATTTTGCAGTGTTCACTTGCATTACCTGTCATGAACACAGCCAGGCAAATACCGATCCGCATCATACAGGCGTTAGGAATTATGTTTACAGTGCAACTTCATGTTACAGTTGTCATCCAAGAGGAAAAAGTGATTAGAAATTATGATTAGAGTAAAATAAAAAATGATTAAAATTATTTTAATTATGTTTTTGCTGTGCAGTATTGTTTATGCGCGGAATCCTAAGCTTCAAAAAAAAACAGGAACAGTTTCGTTTGTAACATCTCAAAATGTGTATTTGAAATTTGAGAGCACTAACGGAATAGAAAAAAATGATACGGTTTATTTTGAGCGCAACGGCAAAATATTACCCGCTGTTTCCGTTAGGTTTATTTCTTCAAAATCCTGCGCAGGAGAGAAGATAGGTGTGTTGGATATAAAAGTCGGTGATCAGATTTTTGCCTGGGTAGAAAACGGGGGTGAAGATTCTACAAATAATACGGCGGGTATGGAAAAAGACTCTAATCTTATTCAATCGAACAATAAGATAATTAAAGCTCCGAGAAAGAGCATAACCAGGGAAAGGTCTAATTTCTGGGGCAGTTTTAACGCTAATTCTTTTTCCAACTATGCAAATTACACAACCAGTGTGGGGCTGCAGCGCTGGAGTTATTCATTAAACATGAATGCTGATAAAATCGGCGGCTCTCCGTTTTATTTTTCAAATTATATGAATCTGACATACCTAAGCAATGAATGGCGGGATGTAAGATCCAATGTTTTCAATAAACTTAAGATTTTTGATCTTGCTTTGGGTTATAATAATTACGGCTATAATATCTGGTTTGGGAGGCATATAAATTATAGTGTCTCAAATGTAGGGCCTATAGATGGTTTGCAGGTAGAAAAAAAAATAGGAGATTTTGCCGTAGGTGCAATCGGAGGTTCCCGGCCAGATTTTTACAGCATGGGTGTAAATTCCAAGTATTTGGAGTACGGCGGGTATATAAACAGAACCGATACTATAAACAGCGGAACGATGCAGAATACTGTTGCATTATTTGAGCAGACTTATGAAAATAAAACGGATAGGCGTTTTCTGTATTTTCAGCATAATAATAATATTGCTGCAAACTTCAATCTCTTTGCCTCAACTGAAATTGACCTGTATAAAGTTCAGAATTTTATCGGGTCCGGTGATTTTTCTTTAACCAGTCTGTTCTTTATGGCTCAATATACTCCTATAAGAAGTATTTCTGTAAATCTTTCTTATGATGCCAGAAGAAGTGTTGTGTATTATCAAACATTTAAGAGTTTTATAGACAGCCTTTTTAGCAATGAACTTAGGCAGGGATATCGGTTGGGTTTTTTCTTAAGGCCTATTACAGGTATGTTTATAAATCTTACAGGCGGCTACAGCTATCAAAAAGGAGATATAAGGCCTTCGCGTAATTATAGTGTTTCAGTTACTCAGGCGGACATACCCCTGCTGTTGATCTCAGCAAATGTTGCCTTTAACAGGGTGTTTAATAATTACCAGGACGGGTCGATCTATTCGATAACTCTTTCCAAGTTTATTCCTTTAAATATTACTACATTCTCATTAGGATTTTCAAACATAACTTATAACTTTGGCAGTATGGCGCCGTCTTTAAACCAAAAAGATGTAACTGTCCAGGTAAACACAAGAGTTTTTTATTCCTTATTCTTTAACATGTATTATGAAGGCGACTTTGAAGGCACTACCACCTACGGAAGATTTATGAGCGGGTTTAATTACAGATTCTAATTATGAAAGGTAAAAGACTGTTAGTGCCGTC
This sequence comes from Ignavibacteriaceae bacterium, assembly GCA_031292465.1. GTDB lineage: Bacteria > Bacteroidota > Ignavibacteria > Ignavibacteriales > Ignavibacteriaceae > FEN-1297. The sequence continues at coordinate 1,964 of JARLHB010000338.1, read as the reverse complement.
ATACCGAATATTCTACTTTAGAACTATATTCTTGTATATATAATAAAAACAATTAAAAATAAATTACAAATGAGAAACATAAAGCCTATCTATATTTATATAGGCGGATTCATTTTTGCATTAATAATTATAGTAATTATTTCTAAAACTAGTAATGTGAAAACAAATAATATGTCTGTGCCTCCCGGAGCAGGCATAATAGATAAGGCAATGCCCCAGGATTCTATACATAAGGGACTGCAAAACCCTCTTACTCAGCCGCCTGATAAAAATAATGTTATGGCAGGCATTAAACAGCACATGGACGAGTTAAAAAAAACGGCCGAAGAGCACCCGCGTGATACATTAAAGATGCGTGAATATGCTGATTTCCTTACAGCCGCGCATCAAAATGATCAGGCTGTTGTTTATTACAATAAGATTTTGAAAGTAAATCCCGGGAGAGTTGATATTCTATCATCCCTGGTGTTTTTGTATTTTTCAAGCAACAATTTAAATGAAGCTGAACTATATCTGAATAAAATTCTTGCTGTAGATAAAAATAATGTTGATGCTATATATAATCTGGGTGTTGTATCTGCAAATAAAGGCGACAGGGCAAAAGCAAAGCAGTTATGGTCAAAAATTATAAACAACTATCCATCCTCATCCCTGGCACAAAAAGCAAAAGAATCAATAGCGCAGCTTTAACAAGTTCAAGGCAAAAGTATTAAAGATAGACAGTTAAATCTCCTTTACCTGCTGTATTTAATTCAATTGTCTTTGCGTTCTGTTTTATTAAAAAAATATTAACGATAGGTATGCATATTAGTTTAAACGTAATACTCTCTTATTTATGGCTATTAAAGCAATAAATAAAATGCATAAACATATAGCATACATTATTATATAAGTTATACCATTCCCTTTAAAATAAACTGCGTTTGAAGATAAATATTTAAATAATATACCGCTGGAAGAGTTTAAAATTGCATGCACTAATATACCCGGCAGAATTGAACCTGTTTTATAGAAAATCCATCCCAGAAATAATCCAATTATAAAAGCATTTATTATTTGTGAAGGGTTCGGATGAATGCAGGCGAATAAAGCAGATGAAAGTAATATGGCTTTAGCAGGTGAATAAGCAAGAAGGAAATCGCCTAAAATAAGCCCCCGGAAAATTGTTTCTTCCAAAACCGGTATTAGCACTATGCCGTAAATTATTATTGACACAATATTAAAGCCGTTTAATGTTTTCATCCCGTCATTAATAACGGGGAGTTTAACAAGCAGCGGAAATTCTATACTCAATATAACTACTGATATAACTGTAGAAAGTACATAAATCATAAAAGGAATTTTGCGGGAGAACAATCCTGCTATTTTTCCTGTACCGGGTTTCAGGATAAGTATAAATATAAATAGTGCAAGGGTATGAGAGACAGGCATTACATAACCGGAAGCATTCAGCAGCTGGGCCGGGTAAGAAAGAATAAACATTAAACCATAAATTAATAACAACAGAAGAATTATTGATTTAATTGCTTGTGTTAAGCTGCCAAACTTCAAATTAATATTTTCATTCATACCGCATTAATTAAAATTTAGTTATTAAGTTTTTACTATGCCGGAATAAAATTTAAATATTAAATGCAATTATAAATAAAAACTGATCTTACTCTAAAAACGCTTTTTATAGTTTGTAAAAAATGGGATTAGAAGTTATTACAAATAATCTTAAGCCTTTTATTAAACATAATTTGAAAAAATGAAAAAACATATTGAAATTTTGGCATGTTTGGCCAGCTATTTGTAAAAAAGTCAGTTCCTAATTCTTTTATGCTATGTAAATAGTATTGGCCGGTTAAGATGTTTATAATTCGTATTGCTTAATTGTAAGACTACCTTTGTACGCTTCATTGTTTCCCAATATACTTTTCGTTTTCTATCGACTTTCCTGTTTTTGAGATAATATTCTCTTT
>JARLHB010000337.1 GCA_031292465.1 Ignavibacteriaceae bacterium | reverse complement strand
TACCGTCAGCCGTATAAACGGAACCTATACCCGCATTGAATTTTGGCTCAGTTTCAAAATACTTTAATACATTTTCTACTGCATCCAGGCTTGTACCACCTTTTTCAAGTATATCCTCACCTATTCTCAGAGCTTCCGATAATGAGTTTAAATATGCCTGTTTGATAGAATCCGGCATGGATTTATCAATTGTTCCCGCTCCACCATGAACAACAATTGTGTATATGCCTTCATTTTTTAATTGTGCAAAACAAGTAAGATTAAAACACAGGGAAAAAATCAATAGCAAAAAGAAAATTTTAAATCTTTTCATTGCCCAACTCCGCTATACATTATTTAAATACCAAGGTACTTTTCAAGTTCAGATATAAAAGCACTCTGGGCATCGACAATTTTTTCACGGGCAGCGCTTACAGTAAAGAACTCGCCCCTGTCAACTTCAGGAAAGTGCTCCTTCTTTCCCGAATGAGGCGGCCACTCCATTTCAAATGTATTGCTTTGGATTTTTTCCGGATTGCTGTTGCCGGTTAAAAAAGCCCATGCATGAACAGTCTTACTGTTTTTCTGTTTTACAGAACCAAGCGGTATAAATTCACCAACAGGGTTAAATCCGGTTTCTTCACGGAATTCCCTAACGGCAGTATCCAGCAAAACTTCATTGCCTTCCTGCAATCCTTTGGGAATTCCCCAAAAGCCTTTATCTTTATTTTGGAAAAAAGGGCCGCCGGGGTGAACAAGAAAGACTTCAAGTTTACCGTTAATAATTTTATACATCAGTAACCCCGCACTTACAGCGCCTACCATATAATACTCCTTATAAGTCCTTTTTTATTTACCGGAAAATATCCTTAGGCCAATAATACCGGTTATAATTAAAAATATGCATATTATCCTAACCAGTTCCCTGGATTCCCCGAAAAGAATAATCCCCAGTATAGCTGTCCCCACAGCTCCTATTCCCGTCCATACTGCATATGCCGAACCGACGGGTAAAGTCTTTAGTGATACTGAAAGAAGATATACACTTATAGACATAGTAATAATAACAAATAGGCTCGGGTACAACCTGGTAAACCCATTCGAATACTTCATACCGATTGCCCATGCTGTTTCAAATAAACCTGCAATAACTAAAATAACCCAATTCATGCCAGTTCCATTTTTGTTATGTTCCAAAGAACTTTTGTAGTTTAAATAGCTATAATTAAATATTAAAACATATACTTTTTTGCAAGTAAGTCTTAATTTTATGCTATAAAGATAAATAATTTAATTTTCTAAAAACCGGAGATGAATTATTTTATATAAAGATTACTGTATTTATATCACAAATCAATTATGAATTGATGATAAAGTCATGTTTATTAAAATTCAGGCTAACATAACCTGTAAATTTTTCGATTATTTAGTATAATTACCTGTTATTTCAAAGCTTAAAACTCATTATCCGATAAAAGATACTTATACAATTTAAATAGAAATAAATTTTGAACCTCGCCCGAATATTCTAAAAAGATTGTTTAGTATTATTCCGGTAAAGATTTACCGGAATAGTAACAAATACAACATTATTATAGAATTGGTTAATATGAATGTGTTTGCATTTTTTGATCTACTAAATATAATACTGGCAGTATTTTTATGCTCGTTAGTTTACTTTAGAGACCCGTCAGGTAAATTAAATAAATACTTTATAATCATCACATTAGTATCAGCTTACTGCGCGTTATGTGAGTTTTTCAGGTTGATTACACCGGAGCAGGAATGGGCCATTTTCTGGAGCAAAGCCTCATTCTTGTGGCCTTTTTTACCATTCATTTTTTATCAGTTTATTTTAGTACAGACAGAAAGTAAACTTTATTCAAACAAACTTTTAAACCTTCTGTTTTTTTTACCGGGATTATTTATTGTGCTCCTGCACCTATTTACAAATTTATTATACCAGGATATTGTACATCAATGGTACGGATGGGAATATAAGGATAATATAAACATATATGCCGTGTTTGTTGCAGTGTTCTTTGCAGTGGCCGGCATCTTGTCTGTAACAATTGCAATTAATTATTTTATTAAACAGAATAATGAAAGGAAACGTAAGCAAAGCTTTAATACAATATTAGGATTCTCAATACCTGTTCTTGGCGGTATGATTACTAAAGGCATCTTACCTCAATTTGATATAAACACTCCTCCCTTAATGGCTTCATTTTATTTGATCGGTTCAATTTTTCTTGCAATAAGCATTTTAAAATATAAATCGTTCCAAATCAACCCGTTTGATATTATAAAGAGGATGTTCGCAACGAGCCCTGATTATTTATTAATATATAATAATAATAGGGAAGTAATATTGGCAAGTAATTCTTTTTTTAAATGCACGGCTTATACAGAAGACGAAATAGTCGGCAGAAAGTTAAATTCCTTTTTTAGATATGGGAACCATCCTGAAGATCCGGGATCAACTGAAAGAATCGGACAGGAAGTAGAGATGGAAATAATTACGAAAGATAATGCTACTATCCCTGTTTCTGTAACAAGTTCAGTTATGCAATATTATGGGAAAAAGGGGAATTTTTACCTTCTGCTTGGAAGGGATTTAAGCGAAAGGAAACGCTTTGAGAAACAACTGATACAATTCAAAATTGAGCTTGAAGAAAAGATAAAGATACGGACAGCAGAACTGGCAAAGTCCAACATCGATTTGCATATGGAGATACGCGAGAGAAGAAATATTGAAAATACACTAAAAGAATCTGAAAAAAGATACAGAGATTTATTTGAGAATTCACCTATTGGTATTTATCGGGTTACTCCCCATGGAAAATTTCTGATGGCAAACCCTGTGCTTGCTAAAATGCTTGGTTACGAAAGTGCAGAGGAATTGAAAGCACAGTATTTTAATGAAGGCCGCAACAGAAACATCTATGCAAGGCAAGAAGTTAGAGAAAAATTAGATACTGAAGGAAGCATAACCGGCCTTATTACAAAATGGAAGAAAAAAGATGGGACTGAAATTTTTATAAAAGAAAATGCCGCCAGCATCCGTGATGAAAATGAGAATTTATTGTATTATGAAGGAACTATTGAAGATATAAGCGAGCAGGTGAAAGCTACTAACGCATTGAAAGAATCTGAAGAAAAATTCAGAAGCCTGTCGGAACAGTCGCCCAACCTTATTTTTATATATCAATACAACAAAGTAGTTTATATAAATAAAAAATGTATTGAGGTGCTCGGTTATAATGAAGAATACTTTTTGTCGCCAAATTTCAGTTGGAAAAATTTACTTTCAGCCGACTCACTAAAAAGAGCAGATTTATTAGAAACACGGGTAAGGAGCGGTGAAAATTTAACAACAGGAGAATACTCATTCCAAAAGCAAGACGGACAAATAATAGAAGGCATCATATCCTTCAATAATATTAACTACATTGGCGGCCCTGCAATATTAGGTATTCTAACGGACATCACTTACAGGGTAACTGCAGAAAATGCACTGAAAGAAAGCGAAGAACGATTTCGTAATCTTATTGAAAACATTAACGAAATTTATCATATTGCGGATTCGGAAGGCAGGACTATATATGCCAGTCCTAATATATACAATTTTACCGGATACCCGGTAAAAGACTGGATGGGCAAAAAAGTATTAAAATTTGTTTACGAAGAGGATCTAAAACGCGTACTTCGTTTTTATATTGAAAACAGAAATAAAAGGACATTAGATGCTTCCATTGAATTCCGTTCAGTAAAAAAAGATGGGACAATCTTCTGGGTTGAACAAATAACGCGTTTTGTAAGAGATAATTACGGACGAATAATTGAGTACCGCAGCGTAACACGGGATATAACCAAACGAAAAATTACAGATGAAAAGCTGCAGCTTCTTGCACAGGCTGTAAAAAGTTCCAGTGACGGAATAAGTATATCCGATCTGAATAATAATCTTTTGTTTGTTAACGACGCGTTTATGAAAATTTACGGATATACAGAAAGCGAATTAATAGGAAAAAATATTGAAATTGTACGCTCCTCCAATAGCCCAGATTCACTATCTGAAGAACTTATAGCTGCTACAAATAAGGGAGGATGGCATGGAGAGTTAATAAATAAGAGGAAAGACAAAACCGAATTCCCAATTTTCCTTAGCACTTCAACCGTAATTGATGACAAGGGAAATCCTTACGCATTTGTCGGAATTACACGGGATATTTCAGAAAGGAAAAAATTTGAAAAGGCTATAAGGGAATCCGAAAATCGTTACAGAAATTTGTTTAATAACTCACCTCTTGGAATTTACCGCACTACGCCGGACGGTAGGATATTACTTGCTAACCCTGCAATTATAAAGATGCTTGGTTACAATAGCTTACAGGAATTAGTAAGAAGAGATCTTGAAAAAGAAGGTTATGGTGAATATTCATCTAAAAGAAGTGATTTTAAAAATGAAATTGAGAAATATGGCGAAGTAAAAGGTATTGAAGTAGAATGGATAAAAAAAGACGGCTCAACAATAATTTTAAGAGAAAACGCCAAATGCGTAAAGGATGAAAACAACAATGTTTTATATTACGACGGAACTGTAGAAGATATAACAGAACAGGTTAATGCATTGAATGCATTAAAAGAATCTGAAGAAAAATTCAGAACACTCTCTGAGAAATCACCAAATGTAATATTGATTGTAAAAAATGGGCACATAATATATATAAATGAAAAATGCCTTGAAGTATTGGGCTTAGAAAAAGAATACTTTACTTCTTCTTCTTTTAGCTGGGAAAATATTATGACACACGAGTCATTTAAAAGAGCTGCAGCAAAATTTGGGACCAAATTTACAGAATACAGCCCTGAACCTGGTGAATATACAATTTTACATAAGAGCGGGAAAGAAATAGAAATTATTGTAACCACAACACCTATTAATTATCTGGGTGAAACCGCAACGATGGCAATTCTAACAGATATTACCGAACACCGTAAAGTAGAAAAGCAATTGGAAGAGTATAAAACTCATCTTGAAAACCTTGTTGTGGAAAGGACCCAAAAATTAGATAACGTTAATAAACTACTGAAGGAAGAAATTGATAAATTAAAAATTGCCGAAGAGAGCATACAGGATCAGGTTTCTTTTCTGAATATACTTCTGGATACTATACCTAACCCAATTTTTATCAGGGATGCTCAAAAACATTACACCGGATGTAATAAGGCATTTGAAGAATTTCACGGAATAAAGAAGGAAAATATTCTTGGCAAAACAGTTTATGAATGTAACACATACGAAGTAGCAAAAGCCGTAGATGAATGGGATGATAAATTACTTAGTTCCAGGAAAGCACAAAATTACGAAATAACTACATATGATGGCGAAGGCAATCGACATGATGTTCTTGTATATAAGGGCTTTTTTAATAAAGCAGACGGGACACTGGGGGGAATGGTTGGAGTAATTTTGGATATTTCGGAAATAAAGAAGCTTCAGAAAGAAATACTTAAAGCGCTTGATAAAGAGAAAGAGCTTAATGAGCTTAAGTCACGCTTTATTTCAGTGGCTTCACATGAATTCAGGACTCCGCTTACTTCAATTTTAGCAGCAGCAGACTTACTGGAACTTTACGGCAGGAAGTGGTCAAGTGAAAAATATTATGAGTATCTAAAAAACATTCAAAATGCAGTAGTATATATGAATGAGCTGATTAATGACGTCCTTACTGTAAATAAATCAGAATCAGAAAAGATAAAATTCAATCCTGGAAAAGTTAATCTATATGAATTACTAAATGGAATATTAGACAATGCAAAGTTATCTGCTCCAGGAAATATCTCTTTTATTTTTGATTATTCAGTTGAAGATAAAATCTTCAATTTAGACAGCAAACTTATTATGCAGATATTAACAAATCTTCTTTCTAACTCAATAAAATACTCGCCTAAAGGCGGTAATATAAAAATGGAAGTAACTAAAGGAAACGATTGCCTGTCATTTTCTGTATCTGACGAAGGGATTGGCATTCCCGATGAAGATCAAAAGCTTTTATTTGAGCCAT
>JARLHB010000336.1 GCA_031292465.1 Ignavibacteriaceae bacterium | reverse complement strand
ATTATTATGCTATATCTGCATACGCTTATAACCCGAAGGAAGGAGTAAATCCAACAAATACCGAGAGCATCCTGCAACCGGGAAATATATGTTATAATTCTAATCTTTCAGGCGCTAACTATGGGGATCAAGTTCCGGTAACTCACGCTACCGGTTCAGCAGACGGCACCGTATTGGTAACTATTATGGACCCTGCAAAGTTAACCGGCGACAAATACAAGGTATCGTTTCATGACGAAATGTTTACACTTGGTTCGGAAGGTACCTGGACTGACATAACTGCACTAAATAAAAAGTTAGGGAAGGTAACTGACCTTACGGGGTCTAATTTAACAGGTACGGGAATCTGGAATGAACCCAAAGACAAGGTCGTTCTTCAATATTTAGTATATTTAGAATCAATCGATTATGATTATTGCAATGGAGTAATATTAAGATTACCGGCAAATATTATTGTAGATTCAATTTATAATCCAATCAGCAATAATAACGGTTCATCAATTCCTTATATATATAATAAAGAGGCAAACACTATATTTTTTGGTGATAGTTCCAGAAATGGGAACGGTTTATTTACTGGAGGTGAAGACATAACCTTAAAAGTTGATGCACCCGCTTTACCAGTAATAACAAATTACACAATGTTCGATGATGCTTTTGGTAAGTCAATTGTTGATGTAAATGGTACATGTACAATAACAACCATCGCGAACCAATCATTAACCCAGCATCAATGGAATGTTACAGATTTAGCAAGCGGACAAATAGTACTTAAAAATCAGACTATATATAACAACACTGATATCTACGCTCCGAATTATTATTTTGCTAACAACCAAATATACGGCCCGGGAGGATCATCAGGCAGTTTAGTTGCAAATTTAGATGCTGCGGCAGATCCAGTATTTAGCGGAATTAAAGTTGATGTTAACGGTAATTTTACAGTACCAACTACAATTAGCAATGTGAATTTAAATGGAACAAATTTATCTTTTAATTCCAGTGAATGGTTAAATAATTCCGGTACCTATGACATTTCAGATTTCACAATATTTGGATATAATGGCACTGCATCAGTTTCATTACCAAATTATAACGGAGCAGGCGGAACGACTGATTTAAATGCTCTGGAGCAGGATTATGAATTAAAATGGACGGGCGTTTTAGGAGATACTGTAATAAACGGAGATACTGTAGTAATAACTAAATCAGGCGGCTCCCTTGCAACTTTATTTGGCGCAAGAAATTATTCTCTGGCCGCTCATCCGTTAAATCCAAATCCGGGAAGCACAAATCCTTTTACAATAAGGATTCCATTCGAGGTATGGAACACTACTAAAAATGAACAGGTTAACCTGTTGGTTTTTGATAGGAATTATGCTTTAACAAATGATCCGACACGGAATGGATTCTCAGTATGGAATACTGTCGATCGGGTCTATACCTGGGTAGTAAATACAAAATACAGCACTGCAGTAATAAATCCTTCTTCTTCTGTGGTTGCAGATAGCGCAACATGGAGCTGGGTGTTTTTTGCTTCTAAATTCAATACCGGCGATGATATAAAAATAACCTATATCAATCCGATACAGATTGGTAAAGATTCTTTCACGTTTACTGTTCCGGGCGCTGTTACATCTGTAAAAGATGTTAAGACTATAAAGAATTTTTCTTTATCACAAAACTATCCGAATCCCTTTAATCCAAGTACAAGGATAGAATATTCTCTGCCAAAATCTGAACACGTTACTTTAAAAGTGTATGATATATTAGGCCGCGAGGTTGCTACTCTTGTAAATGAAAACAAACAGACCGGCAGTTACAGCATTCAGTTTAATGCGGGTAAATTTGCAAGCGGAGTTTATATATACAGGATTCAGGCAGGCAGCTTTACACAGACAAAAAAATTACTTTTACTTAAGTAAAATATTTACGCAGCTATTAATTGTTTATTGGACCATAGAGGCTTTCCTAAACTTCTATGGTCCTTTTTTATAACTTTGTATTCATTTTTTTTCGTATGAATCTATTTTACTATGAATAAATTATTTTTTGAAAGTATTATAAAAAGACTAAACCTTTTTATTCGCCCACTGCTCTTTTGTTCAGTAGGCCTATTTATCTTCTATAATTTATTTTATTTTCTAATAATCAAATACAATTTATTTGTTTTAAATGAAGACTATATTGGGACTTACATTCCAGTGGCTCTTTCTGTTTTATGTGGTTTAATATTTCTCAAGCCTAAACTTGATAATTATGATTTTGGTTGGAGAGGCGTGACATTTTGGACGATTATTCTTTCAATACTTTTAATTGCTCTACCAATAATGCTTTTCCAGTCCGATCTGAATACAAAGCAAAATGAATTAATACAATTATCTAATCCGGTCGAAATCAATAAGATACACTTTTCAAATAATTTTCTTATTTCCCAATATTATATTGATACAAATAATTGTTATGTTAAGAATTTCTGTACTCCAGATCAGAATGGATATAAAATAATTTCGTATTTTTTTGTTCCATTAAAATCATCAATGGATAATAGTCAAATTAATACTTGGCTTTGTGATAGTTTTAGTCAAATTGTTTCCAATGAATCATCAATCAATTCAATATGCAATGAAAACAAAGACATTTTTTTATCTTTACTTAACCCAAAGGGTATAAAATATTTTAGCAGAATCAAAAAGTCACTTGAATATGGCAAATACCTTACAAGGATAAAAAAATAATGTAAGTAATGGAGAATATTTTTTGCTGAAACCGGAATATGGCATTTATCCCCCCAAAGTTAAACATTTATTTATTTTGCCGATATGTTTATTGATCTTTTCAAACATTATCCTATTTCTGATATTTATTTTATTACCGATAAAGAAGGGAGTTAAATCTGAGAATATTATACGTTAACCTTCTCTTAGTCACTTAGACCTTCTTGATTATAACATATAGTAAATCCTCATACTCATGCAGCCAAAATATTCGCCAATTCGATCTGTATCACACAGTAATTAGAATTACACACCAAGGGCAGATAAAATTACAAGAAATAATATCTTAATAAATTATATATTTAAACTTCATTATTTTCTTATTATATGCCGGTTAAACTAAATTAGCCGTTCAACCGTCTAACTAAATATTTGATTATAAATTATCTGCATTGTTGTTAATTTTGAAAAAGATATATAAAATACATTCCGCATTAAGAGCAATAGTAATTATACTTGTTTCTTTAACCGGCGTAACCAGTACATTAGGGCAGGATTCCACATCAAGCCTTGCATTTAAAAGGAACCGGCCTGATAACAGGGTTTACTTTTATTACCACCCGGATATTTCATACGAATTATGGGTGAGGTTCAATCTTTTTAAAGATGCCAATGCGGGCAATGCGCTTGCAGAGCATGAACTCGGCATACGGTATATTCTTGGAATTGGCCTGCCTGCGGATACAGCAAAAGCAGCGTACTGGATTCACAGGGCGGCAGACCAAAATCTGCCCGGCGCATGTTTTAATTACGGTATTATGGTAAATAACGGCTGGGGCGTTCCCTGGAATCCGTTTGAAGCTTATAAATATTTTTATATAGCCGCGGAAAATAAAATGCCGCAGGCAGAATATTTAATAGGAATTTCATACACGGATAATCTTACAGTTAAACGTAATTGGAGTGAAGCATACAGATGGATTAAGAAATCCGCAGATGCCGGTTTTAAACCCGCTGTTGAAACTCTGGAGGAACTAAAAAAGAACGTTTCCCTTTCAAATATTGACACTACACTGGCAAATAAAGATAACTCCGGTGACGACGATAACGTAAAGCAGCCTGTAGATAATCAGACTTCACTTTCCACTCCATCGAATCTGGTATTCATAGATTTCAGCACAGTATCGGATACAGTTCAGAATATTTCAAATAAAGTATTACTGCAGGATATCCTTCATGAAGGGAATGAAAAACTTGCAAGCGCACTTCATATAACTGACAAAAAGGATACAACTCTCGCATTCAATCCTTCAGCAATAGATTCGCTTTCACTAATAGCGGAAGCAGGCAGCCCGGAAGCTTTAACATTACTCGGCAAACTGTATGAATCAGGCCTTTATACAAAGAAAGATTTAACGCAGGCTGCCGTTTATTATGTAAGAGCAATAAAACTTGATTCTCCCCGCTCCCCTGTCCTGCTTTGGCAGATGATAAAGAACAAGAAATATTTTGCACAATTGAAAAAGCAAATTGATCAGAATGATCCCCGTGCAATGTTTATTTGGTATGGGTTATTCAGCGCCGGATTAGATAATCAGATTGCAGAGGTTGATGCTATTAATCTTCTTAAAAAATCCGCATCATTAAATTTTATTCCTGCAATAAATGAGCTGGGCTTAAATTTATATACAGGTAAATTCCTAAAACAGGACCGGGAGAAAGCAGTTGAAGTTTGGCAGGCTGCAAAAAATATGGGCAGCCGCGAGGCTTATATGAGAATTATGGTTGCTGAAATTTTCGGTTATGCAAAAGCTACGGATTTTCAGAATACGATTGAAGAAATTAAAAAGGCAGATGATGACGGTTCCATTATTGCACAGGCAACGCTTGCCTATTGTTATGAAAACGGCATAGGCACAGAAACAAATGAAGCAAAAGCAGTAAGGTATTACAGGCTGGCGGCGCAGCGCGGAAGCCGTTTTGCTTTTGATGAGCTGAAACAAATGTATGATGCCTTAAGGCCTAATTCCAGCAATTATAAAGTTGATTAAATAATCTCTTCCTAAACTATTTTTTAAAATATCGGGATATTATTCCGGATTTTTTATTTTCAGACAAAATATTTTGTACTGAATTTATCTTAACGAATGTTTTTTCTGAAGTAACGCTGAATTTAATTCTTTATTGCCCCTGCCTTTAAAGCCTGTATAAAAATTATTTTTATTTATTTT
>JARLHB010000335.1 GCA_031292465.1 Ignavibacteriaceae bacterium | reverse complement strand
CGTTAAATGAAGGCCGTTGTCGCTTACATTCTGCCAAAATTTAGTGGTAAGAATATGCCCCAGCGGATAAGCATAATTATGTTTTACCATCTTAGGCATGCCGGTTGTGCCTGAAGTAAAGTAAATAAGCATTGTATCATCATTTCGAACGGATAATTCATCTTCAGTTTTAACAAATTTATCCGAAGCTTTTTCAATTTCATTAGTCAGGTCAATCCAGCCTTCTTTTGACCGTGTTACAAGCGCTTTGTATATAAGTGTAGGAGATTTCTCCTGTGCTTCTTCAACATTCTTTATTACTTCCGTTTCCGGAACACAGATAATCATCTTGATATCCGCAGCATTATTTCTGTAAACAATATCTTTTGTTCTTAAAAGATGAGTGGCAGGTATGGCAATTGCGCCTAATTTATGCAGCGCCAGCAGGCAGTACCAGTATTCATATCTCCTTTTAAGGATAAGCATAACCCTGTCGCCTTTTCGTATGCCTATTGATTTGAAATAATTCGCAGCTTTATCACTGTAGTACTTCATATCCCGGAAAGAAAAAATTCTTTCTTCGCCGTTATCATCGCACCAAACCATAGCTGTTTTGTCCGGTGTTTCATTTGCAATCTCATCAACTACATCAAATGCAAAGTTAAATCCTTCGGGAACATTAATTTTAAATTTTTCAATAAACTCTTCGTATGAATTGTAATTTAATTGTGAAAGGTATTTTTCTAATTTCATTATTTTTCTTTTCCGGAAATAATTATAAAACAACTGTAAGCATTTTTACCGTAACATTATTTAAAGCTTTCATAGCATGTTTATAACCGGAGTCATAGTAGACTGAGTCTCCCTCATTCAAAATGATTTCGTGGTTATCTATAACTATTTTCATGGTACCCTCAATAACGTAATCGAACTCTTGTCCCGGATGAGAATTATATTCCAGCGGAACATCATCAGTACCCGGTTCAACTCTTACAATAAATGGTTCAGCTTTTTTGTTTATAAAGTTGTAAGCAAGGTGTTCATATTTATATTGTTTTCTTCGCTCAACATTTAGGCCTTTATCTTTTCTTACCACGCTGTAAATATGAAGGCGCGGGTTTTCCCCGGTTAAAAGAGCAGATAATTCCATATTATTTATTTGGGCAATTTTAATAAGAAAACCGGCAGGAATATCAACTGTTCCGCTTTCATAAAGCAGATATTGTTCCGTTGTAAGGTCCAGCTCTTTTGCAAGGGTTTCAGCGGAAATACCGGATACTTCCCTTAATCCTTTTACCCTCTCGGCTATTTCTTTTATTTGTTCCAACATAGTGATAATCCTTTTTACATTCCTTGTTATTATTCGGAATAAAAATTCTAACGGTAAGACAGTTTGTTCAAAATTACCGGAAGCTTTAAAAACAGACTGTAAAATTAGCCATGATGTTTAATTATTGCAAACTATTAATGGATAGTTTATTTTTATATTTGAAGTATTCTTTTTGTGCTCGCTAATTTTCATCAGATCTTTTTCAAACGGGATTGACATGATATATCAATATATTTTCGAATATTCCGCCTGATAGCTAAAAATTTAATAAGGAATGTATATGAAAAAAATTCAACTGATTTCTTTAATAATTGCTTTCTTATTCTCCGTTAATGCATTCTGCCAACCGGTAGATATAGACGGCTCACCTACACCGGTTAAAGCAGCTTACAATTTACTCAACAGGATTATTCCCGGTTATTCAAAAGATTTTCATCTGTTTATAAATGAAGCCGGTAATAATAAAGATGAATTTGAGGTTGAAGCATCAAACGGAATAGTTACAATTACCGGCAGTTCTGCAATAGCTTTAACAAAGGGAATATATTTTTATCTTCGCAATGCAGCGAACTGTATGATTACATGGAATGGAAATCATATAGACCTTCCCAAAGTTCTGCCGGATTTTGCAAAAACCAAAATAAACACTCCTTATGAATACAGACTATATTATAATGTTTGCACTTACGGCTATACTACTGCATTCTGGGACTGGAACCAGTGGGAAAAAGAAATTGACTGGATGGCTCTGCATGGAATAAATATGCCGATTGCAATGATCGGACAGGAAGAAGTTTGGCAAAAGGTTTGGAAAAGCCTTGGTATAACAGACGAGGAGCTTTCAAATTACTTTTCCGGGCCGGCATTTTTACCATGGCACCGGATGGGAAATATAAACAAACACGGCGGCCCCATACCGCAAAGTTATATTGATAAAAGCGCAGAGTTACAAAAGAAAATTCTGAACCGTATGCGGGAACTTGGCATGAACCCGGTTGTACCTGCTTTTTCCGGCTATGTGCCTTCATCATTTAAGAGAATTTACCCCAATGCGGATATAATAACAATGAAACCATGGGCAGGCTTCCCTGCTGATAACGGTACATTTATGCTGTCTCCGCTTTCAAAACATTTTGCAGAGATTGGCAAAAAATTTATTGAAGAATACAGTAAAGAATTCGGGCAGTCTCATTTGTATCTTGCCGATGCATTTAATGAAATGACTGTTCCGGTAAGCAAAGATAACCGTTATAAAGAGCTTGCCGATTTTGGCAAAGCAATCTTTAATTCTATAAACAGCGCCGATTCAACCGGGACATGGGTAATGCAGGGCTGGCTCTTTTACAGTGATGCCACATTCTGGGATAAACCTTCCACCCAGGCATTGCTTAAAGATGTGCCTGATAAACGAATGATTATTATCGATCTGGCTGAAGAAAGCTTCCAGGGATGGAAGAAACTTGACGGATTTTTCGGCAAAAGATGGATATACAGCGTTATTCATAATTACGGAGGGCATAACCAGTTATTCGGCAACCTGCCTTTTGATGCTAAAGATCCTTCAACAATGCTTGCAGACTCATCACATGGAGATATGGCCGGATTCGGCATTTCACCGGAAGGAGTAGAAAATAATGAAATTGTTTACGAGCTTCTTTCTGATGTTGCGTGGACTGATAAACCAATAAATTTAAATAAATGGATCGAGGACTACTGTTCCGCGCGGTACGGTAAATATCCTGAACAAGTCTTAGAAGCGTGGATGTATTTGCTTAAAACGGTTTATTCAACAAACGGCGCCTTCCCACATGACCTCTTTCAGTTCCGGCCAAAAGACGGGCTTAAAAGCGACCTTGAACCTAATGATGATTTAGACAAAGCAACAGATTTGTTTTTATCCGGTTCCGAATCTCTTAAAGGAAATAGTTTATACACTGCCGATGCAATTCAAATAGCTGTAGAGTTTGCTTCGTCAAAAGCAGACCAGCTTTTAGATAAAGCAATAGGATTTCATAAAAAGAACGAGTTTAACAAAAGAGATATTGCCTTTGATAAAGCATTTACACTGATATCAAAAGTTGACGAATTGCTAAGCGCTCATCCATTGTACCGGATTAACAGATGGATTGATTTTGCAAGAAGTTGGGGTAAAGATGAAAAAGAAGCTGATTTTTATGAAGAGAATGCCAAACGTCAAATTACTACATGGGGCGGCCCGTACCTTACTGAATATGCTTCCAAAATATGGAGCGGACTGGTAAAAAATTATTACCTTCCCCGTTGGGAAAAGTTTGCCGATAGTTTAAAAACCGGTGCTGCCTGCGATTTGTTTAATTGGGAAGAGAAATGGATTACAACCCCTGTAAAACATTTTGATGAGGCTAAACCTGATAATCCTGTTCAGTTTGCAAAGGATCTGGTTTCTGAAGCAAAAAAAGATCAACAGGAAGTATCACAGTAGCATTGAATTTTACAGCCACCTGTAAATCCGCTAAATGATTTACAAGTGGCTGTAAATTAAATTGATTTACGAACAGTTACTACATTGCTCCATTCACTAATCGAATCGTGAAATATTGCTCTTGCCCTATAGTATTTTTTCCGAATTGATGTTGAAGCAGGCCTGAAATAATTTTCATTAAGGATAAAAGTATTTATGGAATCTGAAAAGTCTATTGTATAACTTTCCTGTACTTCATAATATTTTACGTTATTATAAGCTGAATTAGAAATAGAATTAGTATTTCCCTCACTTTTACCTTGCTCTAAGAATACTTTATCATAGCCTGCTAATAGAAGATAACACCGCACACTGTCTGGCTGGGAATCAGGATCTTCCGGCGGAACCATAATTGCACCTGCCGGAATATCAAAACCATCGCAGCCGGTAAATGTGGAAATTATAAAAAGGGGAACAAGGATTGATAATATTTTAATATACTTGCAAACACTTATAAAAGTATTCATAGTATCCTCCCTAATTTTTATAATTCTTGAAGAATCATAACCGGTTCATAAAGTGCCCGCCGTTGTTATTTTCTGCTCATCGGAAGACAGAATCAACAAATTCCGGCGGGCTCACCCCATGCCCTTTTGAGCGCAAAGCTTTTAAAAATAAACAGAAGAACCAAATTTTACATTGTCAGGCACATACCATGTACCCCAAATTATTTTAGATTATTTTTTATATCGCACGCCTCACACTTTATATTACACAACTTATGTGCCGTAATTATTTGATTAATCAGGATGAACAATCAAGTATATTATTTATACATGTACTAATTCATGGACTATTTTGTGTAGTTTTTTAGACAATCGAGGTATTCGATAAAAGGAGGCAGAATAAATAATGGTTCGGAATGGTTACAAAATACTTTTAATTAGAAGGCTGTCTTTATTTTACTAATTTCATCCGGTACCCCACGCCGGATTCAGTAAGTATATATTTGGGATTTGACGCATCATCCTCAATTTTCTTCCTTAGCTGGCCGATAAACACCCGGAGATATTGTGAGTTTTCAATTGAGCCGGGCCCCCATATTTCTTTAAGAATATATGTGTGTGTTAATACTTTACCTGCATTCTGAAAAAACAAAACAAGTAAAAGATATTCCGTGTTGGTTAGCTTAATTTCTTCACTGCCTTTAGTAACCAGCCTTGCGGTTAAATCAATTTTCAGGTTACCGTTAACAAAAACATTTTCTTCATTTATTTCCTGAGTTCTTCTAATGTTGGCCCTTATTCTTGCAAGAAGTTCAGACGTATTAAACGGCTTTGTTAAATAATCATCTGCGCCGAGGTCCAGGGCCTTAACAATATCCTCTTCTGTATTCCTGACGGATAAAATAATAACAGGTACCTTAGACCATGTCCTTATTTCTTTTATAACGCTGAAACCGTCCCGGTCCGGCAGCCCTAAGTCCAATATTACAACCTGTGGATGGTTCGTTGCAGTCTGGACAATCCCGTCATTCCCATTCTCCACTTCAATCACTTTAAAGTCGGATGATTCAAGCGCTATTTTAAGAATCTTTCTTATCTGAACTTCATCATCAATGATAACAACAGTTTGTTTAACGCTCAATTCGGCTCCGTCTAAATTTTAATAGGAATAGAAACTGTGAATACCGCACCGCCTTTATCATTGTTTGCAGCAGTAATAGTTCCTTTATGAGCTTCTATAAAGCCCTTTGCAATTGAAAGCCCCAGCCCAGTACCACCGGCTTTTGTCCCGGGTATCCTGTAAAACTTATCAAACAACTTATCAAGCGATTCATGCGGAAAGCCTTT
>JARLHB010000334.1 GCA_031292465.1 Ignavibacteriaceae bacterium | reverse complement strand
CTCACTTTATGTTTCCCGGCTCACATAAAGACAGTCAAAACAGGAATGTTTTAACGTTCAGGCTTCAGCCGGACGAAGGGATTATATACACCTTTATGGCCAAACAGCCGGGGGCTGAATTGAATCTCCGCCCTGTGAATTTAAATTTTCAGTACGATACTGCTTTCGGAATATCCGAGCCTCCCAGCGCTTACCAGTGGCTGCTTTATGACGCCATGAAAGGCGACCAAACTCTTTTCCCGCGCGGAGAATGGATTTATAAAGCCTGGTCCATAATTGATCCGGTTATAAAAAAATGGGAATCACAGCCATGGCTTGATCTGCCGAACTATGCATCCGGTTCATGGGGACCTGAAGCTGCCGATAAGCTGATTAAAACGGGCGGCTGCAGCTGGAATATCAAAGGATAGTTTTTAGGTTAGCCGGCTCTTTGTAGATTTAAGTGCCGGCTAACATTTTATTGTATTTTAAAATCATATTTAGCTGAATTACTTAAGGCTAAATATCCTCGGAATTTATTTGAAACAAAAGATAGACCTTCCTTCCACAAATGGCCCGATATATAAAGCAGCTTTATTTTAGCCATTAAAGTCATTTACTTTTATTAAATTATACCAGCTTTAATTCTATTTTTTTATAATTCAGATTTCGTTCTGAGTTTGACACTGCAAATTTTAAAATTCCATTTAGATGGTGAAATGGGAAAGGAAAATTAAATGTATACCGCATTATTGCTTTTACTGTTGGGGGCTGCCGCATTTCTTTTTATAACCGGTGCTCAGAAACATCAGACGGTAAAAATATATTCCGGCCTGGCGGTTGCAGTTTTAACTTCATTCTTTTTCTGGTTTATGGGGTTTTGGGGTGAGGCACTTTGGTATGAGGGCTTAGGCTTCGGCGACCGTTATTGGACGGTATTTAATTATAACGCAGGATTTGCCATCGGCGGGGCCTTACTGGGATTCATTGTTATTTACCTCTTAACTTTAGCCATACCCAAAGAACATAAGGCAATCCTTATAATAACAAAAATATTAGGCATTGCTATTGGAGGTATTTGGGGAGTATCAAACTGGGATATAATATTGAAATTCTGGAACGGTGTTTCAACCGGGCTTAAAGACCCTATCTTGGGCAAAGATGTAGGATTTTATTTATTCTCATTGCCATTTTATGACTCTCTTTATAACTTATTATTCTCGATTTCAGTAATAGCTCTTATATCATCATTCATAATTTCATTTCTCCGTTTTATAGGGAATAATATTGCCTTCTATTTTCCGCATGAAGGAGAAGTTAAGACAGATACATATTACTTCCCGCTGTATCTTAATTCAGCAGTGTTCATTTTTGTCCTTGCCTGCGGAAGATTCTTAAACAGGTATCATATTATGTACTCCAACACAGGAGTAGTAGCCGGACCTGGCTGGACGGATGTTAATGTTCTTCTTCCGGCTTATACGGTTGTAATTATATTAATGATTTTAATCGGAGCCGGATTAATCATTCCCGCATTCCGTAAAAAAGTTCAAAGTTTCTATTACAGAAAATTTCACATGGCGCCTGACCGTTCCCATATCTTAGTGCTTGTGGGTTCGGGCATTTCTATACTGGTTATTTGGTTTATCGCATTCAGCGCTGTCCCCGGTATTTTCGAATGGCTGATGGTTGAGCCGAATGAAATAACTTTTGAACGTCCGTACATTGCAAACAATATTGAGTTTACCAGGAGCGGTTTTGGCCTTAATAAAGTTGAGGAAAAAGAATACCCAATGAGCGGTGGGTTTACTGAAGGAACTATAACCGATAATCCGAATTTGTTCTCCAATGTAAGGCTTTGGGATTGGAGGGCTCTTGAAGCTGTTTACAAGCAGTTCCAGACAATCAGGCTTTATTATGAATTCTCAAATGTTGATGTTGACCGTTATGTAATCAATGGTAAAAAACAGCAGGTAATGGTTTCTACGAGGGAGATAAATATAGATAATTTATCACAGCAGAGCCAAACATTTGTCAACCAGCGTTTTCAATATACACATGGTTATGGGCTGACGATGGCGTCTGTCAGCGAGTTTACACCCGAAGGGCTGCCTCATCTATTAATTAAAGATATACCTCCCAAAAGTGAAGCGCCGTCTCTTGAGATTAAGCAGCCGCAAATATATTTCGGTGAATCGACTAAAACCCCTGTTGTTGTTAACTCGAGACAAAAAGAATTTGATTATCCGAGCGGCGAAGATAACGTTTACACAAGATACAGCGGGAAAGGCGGAGTTCAGCTTTCTAACTTCTGGAGGAAATTTTTGTACGGATGGAAATTTGACGGGACAAATTTCTTATTCTCTGATTATCCGACTAAGGAAAGCCGCATATTATTCCACCGGCAGGTTGAGGAACGTGTTAAACTTTTAGCCCCGTTTCTTCATTTTGATAAAGATCCTTATGTTGTCCTTTCCAACGGAAAAGTTTACTGGATGATAGATGCATATACTACCTCCGAATACTATCCATATAGCCAGCCATTTTCTTCGACGGAGAATATACAATATAAAGAAGGCGGTTCAACGCAGGAGCTTACCACTCAATTCAGTGAATTCTTAGATGGTGCTAATTATATCCGCAATCCCGTTAAGGCTGTGGTAGATGCTTATGACGGCACAGTAAACTTTTACATCATGGACAAACAGGATCCAATAATAAAGGTTTGGAGCAAAATATTCCCGGGACTTTTCAAGGCAAAAGAGGAAATGCCAAAGGATTTACTTGCACACGCGCGTTATCCGATTGAAATGCTTTTAACACAGGGTATTGTTTATGAAAAATATCATATGACGGACCCTACCGTATTTTATAACCAGGAAGACCTTTGGGTAAGGGCTACAGCTAAATATTATAACCGCGTTCAGCCTGTGGAACCTTATTATATTATGTGGCAGGTTCCCGGTTCAGATAAGCAGCAGTTTGTTTTAATGCTGCCGTTTACGCCCAAGAACAGGCAGGTGCTGATGGGATGGATTGCGGGTATGTGCGACCCGGATGATTACGGAAGATTCCTTGCTTACCAATTCCCGAAGGATAAAACTGTGCTTGGACCCCAACAGGTTGAAACGAAAATTGATCAGGACAGTTTCCTTTCCGGACAGTTAACGCTTTGGGATCAGCATGGCTCTAATGTTATAAGAGGAGACGTACTTGCAATACCCGTAAATAATACATTGATATATGTAGAGCCTATTTATCTTCAGGCAGAAACAGCGGCTTATCCGGAACTTAGATTAGTTGTTGTAATGCAGGGCGATAATATGAGCTATGCAAAAACATTTGAGCAGGCGCTTGCCGGATTATTTAATAAAACACCTGTTGCTCAGAATACAGGCCAGCAGGTTAAAGATAAAGGAAAACCGGCAGGTAACGATTCAATACAGCAGAAAATTCAATCTGCTACTAATGCATTTAATAATTATTTAAAATTTAGCGGAGATAAGAGATTTTCTGACGCGGCAAAGGAACTGGAAAAACTTCAGCAGTCGCTTCAGGATTTATCAAACCAGGCAAAAAATAGTAAATAAGATATTAATTCCTATATTCAATTCTAATTTTAATCCGGCTTGCTTAAAAGCAGGCCGGATTAAAACGTTAAAATTATTTCTTCTTACAACTGCTAAATACCAAACCGGACTATCATTCAATAAATTGAATAATCTTTATGTGATGTATTGGGCATAACTTTATTGCTAAAATAATAAGTTTAATAAAGGTTTTACCATTCATTATAAAGAAGTTGTTTAATCTTTTATATTTTATTCAACCGGGAATTGTAATAAAAAACTTTGAAATAAACTTCGGTGATAAAAAGGAATTGGAGCGTTTTTAATGGAGAATAATGATTATGAAATAGGCATGATAGGGCTCGGAGTTATGGGCAGAAATTTAGTCCTGAATTTTGCCGACCACGGCTTTTCTGTTGCAGGGTTTGATATGGATAGAGCCAAGGTGATACAGTTAAAAGAGGAAGCTGAAAAGAGAACAATTTACGGCAGTATAGTTTTGCAGGACTTTATTACAAGATTGCGAAAACCGCGGGCAGTTATGATGCTTGTGCCTGCCGGTGCGCCTGTAGATGCCGTGATAAATGAACTCATTCCGCTTTTAGCTCCGGGTGATTTAATAATTGACGGGGGTAACTCGCATTTTACAGATACAAACAAAAGATTAAAGGAATTAGCTGACAGAAACATACATTTTATTGGGCTTGGAATTTCAGGCGGTGAAAGCGGAGCCCGTTTCGGGCCAAGTTTTATGCCGGGTGGTGCTAAAGATGCTTATGACCGTATCAGTCCAATTCTTGAAACATCATCTGCAAAAGTAAACGGAGAAAATTGTGTGGCTTATTTGGGTCCGGGTTCGGCAGGGCATTATGTTAAAATGGTACACAATGGAATTGAATATGCACTTATGCAGGTTATTTCAGAATCATATGACCTTCTTAAACGAGGATTGGAACTTACTAATTATCAGCTCAGTGAAGTCTACAGCACATGGAATAAAGGTCTGCTCCAGTCTTTTCTTATAGAAATAACGGCGGATATATTTCAAAAGCAGGATGATGAGCCGGGTAGTTTTCTGATTGATAAAATTCTGGACGAGGCAAAACAAAAGGGAACAGGCAAATGGACTTCACAGGATGCGATGGATATTCAGGTGCCGGTACCGACAATTGACGCGGCCGTTTCTATGAGGGATATATCTGCTTACAAATCCGAAAGGGATTTTGCTTCCGGTATTTTATTCGGACCTGATTATAAAATTGAGGGAGGAACGGAACCATTTATAAGGCAGATAGAAAGCTCGCTGTACTTTGCCATGATAACAATTTTTGCGCAAGGAATGGCAATGCTTAAAACTGCTTCAGCAGAATACAAGTATGACCTAAAGCTGGAAGAAGTTGCAAAGATCTGGCGGGGCGGCTGTATTATCCGCGCATCTGTTTTGGAAAATATTTGCGCCGCCTTTGAAAAAAGTGCAGGGCTATCAAATCTATTAATTGATCCTTATTTATCTAAGGAAATTTTAAACAGGCAGGATGATATAAGGTCTATTATAAAAACTGCTGTTGAAAATGGTATCCCTGTCCCGGGTTTATCAGCCTCCCTGGCCTATTTTGATTCGTACCGCAGCGGCTGGCTGCCGGCTAATTTAGTCCAGGCTCAACGGGATTATTTTGGTGCGCACACATATGAGAGGAACGATGAAAAAGGAACATTTCATACGCAATGGAATCATATTTAAGAAGTCTTAATATATGGCAGTAACTGTGTTGATACCGATGTTATGAAATATTTATAATACTGAATTATTAAGTCATATTAGGCAAAATTGTACGGCGAAACGCTGTTTCGCCATTTTTACTACCAATATACCTTAGAAATAATTGATTTTGCGAAACGTGAGCACAAAATAACAGATCATTAAAAATGATATAAATGAACTTTCGTTATTAAAATCGTAGGAACTTGATTAATCAAGTCCCTACGATTTTATTAAAAAAATTTTTCGGTTCATTAGCAGTTATTAACTCGACTTATGTAAGATCTTATCTTTTATGGGATGATAATTATGAAAAAAATGGCGAAACTTGCCTTTCCTGTGGAAAGCAAGTTTTGCCTTAGAATCAATTTAGAAAGGAACAATATGAAAACGGTAAGAGAAATACTTCAAAGTAAAGGGAATGCTGTCTGGTCGGTATTACCGGAGTCTACGGTTTACGAGGCTCTGCAATTAATGGCTGAAAAAAATGTGGGCGCTTTGCTTGTTATAAAAAATGACAGGGTGGTTGGTATTATGTCTGAACGGGACTATGCGCGAAAAATAATTCTGCATGGGAAACATTCAAAAGATACTCTGGTAAAAGAGATAATGTCCTCCCTCGTTATATATGTTAACACTACGTTAAGTGTTGAAGAATGTATGGCACTGATGATAAATAAGCGTATCAGGCATTTACCGGTTATAGAAAACGGACGACTCTCCGGTATTATCTCCATTGGCGATGTTGTGAATGCAATTATTGATGAAAAGGAATTTGTTATTGATCAATTAGTGCATTATATAACCGGCGTACCGGTATTGAAATAAGATACTAAAATACCTACCGGCCTTATAATATCTCTAAACCAGAATATATTATTTTGCTCTTTGATATTTTCCGGTCAGCTGAGCTTCTGCAAGTATATGTCCTTTCATAGCATCTAAAAGCTGCTGCTTTGTAGCGCCTGTTTCCAGGTGATGCAGGATTGTATCTAATGCATATATTTTAAAAGCGTACCTGTGAGGCTTTCCTTCAGGAGGGCAAGGCCCGCCGTATCCTATCCGGCCAAAATCGTTTGTCCCAAGCATTACTTCATCAGGAATGTTCCGGGACGGGGTAACATTTTCATGAAGTTCAATGAAATTTCCCGGTATGTTAAATATTATCCAATGCACAAAATCTCCACCCGGTGCATCTGGGTCATCAACAATAATTGCAAAGGAATTTACACCTTTAGGAATGCCGCTCCAATGCAATTGCGGAGATATATTAGTCCCTTCACATGAAAATTTTGCAGGAATAAATTCTCCCTCTTTAAATGCCGTGCTAAAAAGTTGTAGTGCCATCTTTTTACTATGTGTTTTT
Organism: Ignavibacteriaceae bacterium; assembly: GCA_031292465.1. Classification (GTDB taxonomy): domain Bacteria; phylum Bacteroidota; class Ignavibacteria; order Ignavibacteriales; family Ignavibacteriaceae; genus FEN-1297. Next base: position 53 of record JARLHB010000334.1, on the reverse strand, counting down.
GTTTGTGAAAAATTTTGAATTGATATAATTGAAGTTAATATTAGAAAAACAAT
>JARLHB010000333.1 GCA_031292465.1 Ignavibacteriaceae bacterium | reverse complement strand
TAATTTTAAAATAGAAGTTAGCTTTTTGTGGTCTGCATTTAGTTATGGGTTTGCAATTATAGTCGGTTCTATTACGATGCTGCCTGGCGGCCTTGGTGTAACCGAAGGGTCGCTTACATTTATGCTTATTAAGCATAACTTCCCGAAGAACATAGCTGTTGCTTCCACTTTCATAATCAGGGTAGTGACGCTTTGGTTTGCGGTATTAATTGGAATATTTAGTGTAACATTTTATCAAAAAAGATTTGGTAAGATAAGCGTGGAAACTGTTTCAAATTAGATAAGGAGATAGGATATGGCATATTCAAAAATTGTAGTTCCACAAGATGGTCAAAAAATTAAGGTTAGAAACGGAAAATTAAAAGTCCCTAAAAATCCGATTATTGCTTTTATTGAAGGAGACGGTACAGGCCCGGATATTTGGCGCGCTTCCAAAATGGTTTTTGATGCGGCGGTGGAAAAAGCATTTAACGGGAAAAAGAAAATTTCCTGGATGGAAATTTATGCCGGTGAAAAAGCTCTTTCTGTTTACGGCAAAGACCAATGGCTGCCTGATGAAACAGTGGAAGCGATTAAAGAATTTACCGTTGCTATTAAAGGCCCGCTTACTACTCCTATAGGCGGAGGTATCAGGAGCCTTAATGTTGCATTAAGACAGCTTCTGGATTTGTTTGCATGCGTAAGGCCGGTTAAATATTACAGCGGCGTACCCAGCCCTATGAAGGATCCCAAAAAATTAGATATTGTTATTTACAGGGAAAATACGGAAGACGTTTATTCAGGTATAGAATTTAAATCCGGTACAAGTGATGCTGATGAGGTTATCGATTTTATTAATACCCGGTTCGGTAAGAATATCCGCAAGCCTTCCGGGATTGGTATAAAGCCGATGAGTGAATTTGGCAGCGCCCGCCTTGTTAAAAAAGCTATTGAATATGCAAGAGACCACAAGAAAAAAAGCGTTACCCTTATGCATAAAGGTAATATAATGAAATTTACTGAAGGCGCCTTTAAAGAGTGGGGTTATAAAATTGCCAAAGAAGAGTTCAGGGATATAATAGTTACGGAAGAGGAGCTTTATTCTGAGCATAACGGCAAGCTGCCCGAAGGGAAAATTTTAATAAAAGACAGAATTGCCGATAGTATGTTCCAGCAGCTGCTGCTTAGGCCGGACGAATACGAGGTAATTGCAACCCCTAATCTGAATGGTGATTATGTTTCCGATGCTGCGGCAGCGCAGGTAGGAGGCCTGGGAATGGCCCCGGGAGCTAATTTAAGCTACAGCACTGCAATATTTGAAGCTACACATGGTACAGCGCCAAAATATGCAGGCCAGGATAAGGTTAATCCGGGTTCGGTCATACTTTCCGGTGTTATGATGTTTGAGTATATTGGCTGGGGCAAGGTTGGTAAAATTATCGAAAAAGCATTAAAAAAGACTATTAAATCAAAAGTGGTTACTTATGACTTTGCACGACAGATGAAAGGCGCTAAAGAAGTTAAATCATCTGAATTTGCGGCGGAAATAATTAAAAATATGAAGTAAGCCGGTTAAAAAAAACTGAAAAATATTAGGAAGGTAAAGGTTACTTTCTTGATTTTCAGAAAGGTGCTTGTTATTTTAACTAATAAGATTAATTGATTAAAAAAGGAGATGGTCATGTCTGAAAATAATGTTGGCAAAGGTTTGTTAATTGGTTTTCTTGCCGGCGGAGCTATTGGTGCAGTTTTAGCATTACTTTATGCTCCTAAAAGCGGTAAAGAATTAAGAGGAGATATTAAGGAAAAAGCAGATGAATATTTGGGTGAAGCAGAAAAGTATATTGCTGAAGCCAAAGATAAAGCAAAAGATATGATTAATGAGGGCAAGAAGAAATCCGAAAAGTTAATCAGCGATGCAAAACTTAAATCGGAAGAGCTTCTTAAGGATGCGGAAAAAGTATTTGGCGAAGCAAAAGTAAAAGCTTCATCTGCAATAAATACCGGTAAAGAAAATCTTGAAAATGAAAGCGGCAGGCTAAAAGATGCAGTTAAAGCCGGCGTTGATGCTTATAAAAGCTCAAAGAATGCTTAATAAATATAGAATATAATTATGAATCTAATTGCGGTTATGTATTTTATTTTGCTTGCATCAGCTTCTGTATTATGTATAGCATTGGTTGTATTTCTAAGCAGAATCTCCAGGACTGTTAAAGACATAGAAACAGAAATGAAAGATTTAACAATGGAGATGAAGCCGTTAATTGCTTCTGCAACAAATTTAAGCGAGAAATTGAATCAACTTTCGGAATCCGCTGATGATCAGCTTATGGTTACAAGAAATATTGTTACCAAAGTTAACAACAGGGTGGATACTATTTTGGATTTAGAAGAAAAAATAAGGAGAGGGTTTGAAGGCCCTGTATTGGACTTTATCAAAGGCTTCTCTGCAATAGCTAACGGGATAAGTGCCTTTTGGAATGCCTACAGAAGAAAATAACCAAAAACTTATTCGATAATCTCACCTAGTATTTAAGGAGGAATTCTCTTGAAAGAATATGGCGCTGAATCAGTACGAAATATCGCTTTAATCGGTCATGGAGGAAGTGGAAAAACCTCGCTCTCAGAAATATTTTTATACACTTCCGGCGAAATAAACAGAATTGGCAATATTGCTGAAGGAACTACTACTTCCGATTACTCTCCTAATGAAATAGAAAAAAAAATATCAATCTCATCTTCTCTTCTTCACCTCGAATGGAACAATGTTAAAATTAATATACTTGATACTCCCGGGTACTCCGATTTTCAGGGCGACGTTAAAGCTGCCTTAAGAGTTGCAGATACCTCCGTCATGATATTAAAGTCTGCTGAGGGCGTTGAAGTCGGTTCTGAAAATGCAGCCCACTTTTCTGAAGAGCTGAATTTACCTATGTCAGTTTTAATTAACAAAGTTGACAATGAACATTCTGACTTTAACAAAACTTTACAGCAGGTAAAAGACAGGATATCGAACAATGCAATAGTGTTAACTTTCCCGGTAAATGAAGGGCTAAGTTTTAATACTGTTGTTGATGTTTTAAGTATGAAAGCTTACCAGTATGGTGATGCAGGCAGTAAGAAAGTTAATGTTACAGACATTCCGGATAACCTGAAAGAAACTGCCGAGACTTATAGAACAGAACTTATGGAAAAGGTTGCAGAAACAACCGAAGAGCTTATGAACAAGTATTTTGAAGAAGGCACTCTTTCTAATGAAGATATTGAAGCCGGACTTAAAATTGCTGTTTCAAAAGGAAATCTTACTTCCGTATTTGCAATCTCTTCAATTAAAGCTGTTGGTGTAAACAACTTTTTAGATTTTGTTTCTAAGTATTTCCCATCGCCCGCAGATAAAGGCGGAGAGGAAGCTTTATTAAAGGACAGTAAAAATAAAGTGCTTGTAAAACCAGATGCTTCCGGCGAAGTTGTCTTATTTATATTTAAGACTATTTCAGAACAGCATGTTGGTGAACTTTCATTATTCAAAGTCTTTTCTGGTACAGCTGTTGCAGGCCTGGATCTTATAAATGAAAACAATGGTAAAACCGAACGTTTAAGCCAGCTTTCGATTTTAAACGGGCATAACAGGACGGATGTTACAAAAGTACTGGCAGGCGATTTGGGAGCAGTTGTTAAATTAAAGGATACGCATACAAACAATACACTTACTTCAAAAAATTTATCTGTATTAATAAAACCCATTGTGTTCCCCGAACAGGCTATAAATAGTGCAATTATACCTAAGTCAAAGGGAGACGAAGATAAAATTGCTACCGGACTTCACACATTGCATGAGGAAGATCCTTCATTCTCGGTTAAGTTCGATCCCGAAATTGCACAAACAATTATTTCAGGCCAGGGGGAACTTCAACTGGCTTTAGCTGTAAAAAGACTGAAAGAAAGATACAGTGTTGAAGTAGATCTTGTTGAACCCAAAGTTCCATACCGCGAAGCTATAAAAGGCAAAGTGGAAGACGTTGAGTATAAACATAAGAAGCAATCCGGCGGGCGCGGCCAGTATGGGCATGTTCATTTTAAAATTGAACCATTGCCGCGTGGAAAAGGATTTGAGTTTGTTAACGCAATAGTAGGCGGAGTTGTACCCGGCAGGTTTATACCTGCAATTGAAAAAGGTATTGTTGATACTATGCAAAAAGGTGTAATATCAGGCAATAAGGTTGTGGACGTAAGGGTTACTTTATTTGACGGAACCTTCCATCCTGTTGATTCTGATGAAATGTCTTTTAAAATTGCAGCAGCACAGGGCTTTAGGAAAGGCTTCCAGGAAGCAAAACCAATTTTACTTGAACCTATATATATTGTTACAGTTACCGTACCTGAGGAATATATGGGCGATGTAATGGGTGATATTTCAAGCCGGCGTGGTAAAATACTTGGTATGGATTCAGACGGACATTTCCAGGTAATAAAAGCACAAGTACCTTTGGCTGAATTGTATAAATATTCTTCTACTTTGCGCAGTTTAACTTCGGGAAGAGGAGTTCATAAAAGAGATTTCTCCCATTATGAAGAAATACCTAAAGAAGTTGAGCAGAAAATAATTGATGAGTATAATAAGTCCAGAGAAGAAGGGCATTAGCATTAAATTTACGGATGAAAGAATATGAATAAGCTATGGTCGCCCTGGCGGTCTCAATACATAGATTCTATTAAGGATAAAGATAATTCAAATGAGTGCGTCCTTTGCAGAACTGCAGGATTAGAAGTTAGTGACCCTGAAAATCTTCTTGTTGAAAAAGGGAAATATACTTTTACAGTACTTAATTTGTATCCTTATAATAATGGCCATCTGATGATTGTACCCATCAGGCATACAAGCGATTTCTCTTCTTTCACACCTGAAGAAAATGCCGAAATTATGCAGAAGCTTCAATTAGCCGAAAAGGCATTAAAGATTATTTCAAGCCCCGAAGGTTTTAACCTCGGGGCTAATCTTGGCAAAGTAAGCGGCGCGGGCTTAGACGAACATATACATTTTCATATCGTACCGCGGTGGAACGGGGATACTAATTTTATGCCTGTGCTTGGAGAAGTTAAGGTAATTTCCCAGGACCTGCTTGACACAAAAAAGAAATTGCTTCAGGCATATTCAAAGTTAAAGTAAACCTGTTTATCCTTTAAAACACAAGTATAATGTCACAACTATGCTCTTCTTTTCTTACATTTCAAATGTAAATTGATTTATTTGTCGTTTGCATTAATAACATCCGTTTGAATAAATAAACTTTTTAATTTCCAGGCTTTTCATGAAGAAATACTTTTTCAAAATGGCTCTGACGGGAATACCGGTTATATTTTTTATGTGTGCTTTGGTAGCGCTATCTTCTTGTACAAAAAATAAAAACAATAGAACTGATTTAATAAAGATGAATGGGCTCTTATATAAGTCCGGAAGTAACGTTCCCTATACAGGCAGGGAAAAAGCCGTATTAAAGGGTAGAATAATAGAATATGATGTTGTTAATGGAGTTAAACAGGGCGAAATGAAAATATCATATTTGGAAGGTAAACCGCAGATATCCGGGCAAATGGTTAATAATAAGAATGAAGGCCATTGGAAATATTTTTATGAAAACTCACAAGTTGAGAGCGAAGGTGATTTTAAAAATGATATGCCGCAAGGCTTGTGGGTTTGGTATTTCCAGGATGGAAAAGTTAGAGAGAAGGGAGAATATGTGTCTGGTAAAAGAGACGGCAAATGGTTAACTTATGAAGAGAATGGAAAAATATCTGTTGTAAAGAAATTCAAAGACGGCGAACTTATAAAAAATAAGAATTAGAATATTTTTAACGTTTTTATCTTATCTTTTAGATAATAATTTACCAGCATTGTTAAGGTAATATATATAGTAAAAAGCATCGGAGCTTAAAAATGAAAAAAGGAATTGTTTTAGCTTCAACAATTCTGGTTTTAATTTTGTTGTTTAGCGGCTGTTCTTCAGCGCCTAAAATAGTTAAGGTAGAGAAACCTAAACCTGTAGTTGTTGTTGAAGAAAAACCAAAACCGCCTGAAATTAAAAACCTGGATCTGGAAGAAAGAAGTTCTGTTAAATCTCAGAAAATTATTTCTGTTGATAAAATCCAGTTTGTATATAATTCAAGAGGAAAGCTGGCTAACGGGCAAAAACTATCAATAATAAAATACAATCCAGATGGATTTATGACTTCGGCAGTTTTTTATACAAAGGATGGCAAAGTTGATCAGAAATATGAGTATAAGTATGATAACAAAGGTTTCAGGACCGAAACTGTAAGGTATGATTCCAAAGGCCAGCCTGATAAGAAATACATATATGAGTATAATAAATACGGTAATAAAATAAGAGCTTCCAGGTACAACAACAACGGGGAACTGGAAAAATATTATTTGTATAAATATGATGACAAAGGCAACCTTACCGAAGATTTGTGGTATGATAAAGGCGGAGTACTTGAATTCAAAATTATTACCACCTATGATTCAAATGGTGATAAAATTGAATCATTGAGTTATGATTCAAGTGATAACCTTGTTTCAAAATCAATTTACAAATATGATGAAAATGATAATATAATCGAAGAAAACCGGTTTGATAATGACGGCAATTCAACAGGTGTTATTCAATATGTATATAAATTTTCCAAATAGGCATGTTTATTATAATTACCGAATGTTTCTGGGTTAAACGGACAAATAATGTTTGATAAAGTATTGGAAGCTAAGAAACGGTTGGAAGGGTATGCCAACCGTACACCTGTAATTACCTCCCGGACATTAAATGAACTTATAAATGCTAATGTTTTTCTAAAGTGCGAAAATTTCCAGCGGGTCGGGGCTTTTAAATTCCGTGGGGCATTTAATGCTATTTCAAAATTACCGGACAAAGAAAAATCAAGAGGAGTAATTACATATTCTTCAGGCAACCATGCTCAGGCAGTTTCATTGGTCGGGAAACTTTTAGGAGTAAAGACAACTATTGTTATGCCGGATAATGCACCTGTTATAAAACGGCTGGCAACCGCAGGCTATGGTGCTGAGATTGTCGAGTATAATCCTGCAACGCAGCAGCGCGAAGAAATAGCAGGGCAAATACAGGAAAAATTCGGATACACATTAATCCCTCCGTTTGATCATCCTGATGTAATTGCAGGGCAGGGGACGGCAGCTTTAGAACTTGCTGAAGAGATAAGACTGGATTATATATTGGCGCCTTGCGGCGGCGGCGGTTTGCTAAGCGGTACTGCAATAGCAGCAAAAGGTGTTAATTCCTCATGTAAAGTAATAGGTATAGAGCCGGAAGTGGCAGATGATGCCGTACGCTCTTTCAGAACGAAGGTACTTCATACTGTTAAAAATCCTCCCACTATAGCAGACGGAACCCGTACTGCATCGCTTGGGAAAATTACATTCCCGCTGGTACTCCGGTATGTTGATGATATGCAGACTGTAACCGAAAAGGCAATTATTGAGGCTGTAAAATTTTTATTCTTCAGGATGAAAATTGTTGTGGAACCGTCAGGCGCTCTGGGTATTGCAGCATTACTTAGTGGAGCAGTAAAACCTGAAGGCAAAGTTGGTGTTATTATAAGCGGCGGAAATATTGATGCTGCAACTATGAATATGATTTTGAATTCATAAATCTACTTGTTCTAAAATAACCTTATTATTACAGCTTTTGCAAAACAATAAACTTCCCGGCAATAATTCATTCGATAAGGTACACGTTAAATCTAAAAAACACACTAAATTAGCTCCGCCGCTGTCTACGCCAGCTAAGGCTTCCATCTAAGTCTTGAGATAATTGTTACTGATATGCACTTTTAGCAGGTGGAAGGGCTTTATATTCCTGTTTAGAGAAAATGATGTCGTTGAACAGATTTCTTAACTCATCAATCCTTTTATCATCGTAGGGATAGAACCAAATTACGGTTTTATCCATATCCTTATATTTAATTCTAAGTTTAGAAGGGCCCGTGCTAGGCAATAATATCATATTTGGAATGCTTTTAATAGTATCTTGAAGTCTAAAAAATCCCATTTCGTCTAATTCATAAAGAATAATTTCCTGATCTCTAGTTGTAAGCCACATAGTAGTTTTGGCTGTACCATCTAAGACAAGATCTTTCTTAAAGGTACCTTTAAATGTATCAAGTTCATAAGCATGTCCTAACTGATAGAAGATCTGAATAAATTGCGGGTCGTGTTCCGTTTTTGAGCAGGGGCAAAAAACAGAACATGATGATAACAAAACGCTGACTGCAAGGAATAATATTCTTTTCATAGTACCAATTAATCTCTTCTCTATAATTTCCATTATAAATAACAATTTCAACACAACCTGAACTATACCCTTCTAAGTATACACAAAGTTAAGTAACTGTTTAATTAAATTCTATTTATTGGATTAAAATACTAAGTATCAAAAAGGTTTTAATTGTTTTTGTCCATAACTATAATATTTTCATTATGATTAAAAATTAATTATAATTAACATTCAAAAATATGGTGATAAAATGATAGTTTATTTCAACGGACAATTCCAGGAACTTAATGAAGTTAAAATTTCTCCTTTCGACCGCGGTTTTTTGTACGCAGACGGCGTATACGAAGTAATAAGAACATATTATGGAAAGTTATTCAAGTATGCAGACCATCTGGAAAGATTTAAGGCAAGCCTTGATGCTATAAAAATTAATTATGCCGAAACGGATTTGCTTGAACAAAATATATACAAATTATTTGAGCTGAATAAATATACTAATCCGAATATATCTTTTTATATACAAATAACCCGTGGTGTTTCATTCCCGCGCAAACATCCCTTTCCTTCTGCTGATGTAAAACCTACGGTTTTTATTTCCGCTTCCACTATAGAAAATGATGAGCATGCAATTAATAAAGGAATTAAGGCTATACTGGAAGAAGACACCAGGTGGACAAGATGCAACATAAAATCAGTTTCACTTTTACCGGCAGTGCTTGCCAACCAGCATGCAGTTGAAGAAGGTGCAGAAGAAGCTATAATGATAAGAGACGGCTTGCTTATGGAAGGTTCCCATACTAATTTCTGGGGTATTAAAAACGGTGAGGTATGGACTGCGCCGCTATCTAATCTAATTTTACCAGGCATAACACGTACAGTTATTCTGGAGATATGCAGCTATATAGGCATTAGGGTAAATGAACAGGCGATTGATAAAAACGACATTAATAATTTCGATGAGTTTTTCATCTCAGGAACGACTACCGAGGTTAAGCCGGTTACCCAAATAGGCGCGGATGTTATTGGCAGCGGCGTGCCCGGTGAAATTACATGCAGAATATATGATGCTTATCTTAAATATGTTGAAAGCAGGAATTGGTTCTAAAATTTTAACCTGATTTATTTATTGCTTATCTGATTCTTAATTAGAAAACAGAAATTGACAACAGCAAATGTTTTTATATTAACCGGTGAGTGGTTTGACGTTAAGGGGAAAAACGTACTCCGGTTATTCGGTATTTCAGAAGAATGCGGGCCTGTAGAATTAATTTTCGACAGGGTGAAGCCTGTATTCTTTGTTAACAGCGATGCTCTCCTAAACGGGCTAACTGTAAACTATTCACGTAAACAATTGCAAATGGCCTCATTTGAAGGCAATAAGGTTGATGCTGTCTATTTCAATACACAGAGGGATCTAAAAACTGCTGCGGAATATCTGGACGCACAAAATATAACAACTTACGAATCGGATGTTGACCCGGTAAGGCGGTTCCTGATGGAAAGATTTATAAATGTTCAGGCGCTTGTAACAGGTGAAGAACGTAAAAAATCATCGCTTACTGTTTTTACAAATCCCAAAATAAAACCTGCCGGTATTACACCGCAATTTGTAATTGCCTCAATTGATATTGAGACCGGGATAAAAAATGATGATTTATATTCAATAGCAGTTCATATTACCGGAAGGGGCGGGGAAAATAAAAAAGTTTTTATGATGGGGTCCGGTTCAAAAAAAATACAGGATTATATATCACTCTTTGATACAGAAAAAGAGCTGCTGATTGAATTTACTGCATGGTTTAAACAAGCTGATCCTGATATAATAATAGGATGGCATGTTATAGGCTTTGATCTTATGTTCCTTGAAAAGAAGTATCAGTCTTTGAATGTTCCTTTTGATTTAGCGCGTGATAATGGAAGAACTACGCTTAAAGTCAGAAAGTCAGGCGGGTATTATGCTTCTATGCCGGGAAGAGTTATTATAGACGGTCCCGCAACATTAAGAGCTTCCTTCTTTTCATTCGAGGATTTCAAACTTGAAACAGTTGCGCGTGAATTGCTTGGGAAAGGGAAAGTTATTTCCCCGGAAAAAAACAAAGTCGGTGAAATTGAAAAATATTTTAAGGATGATAAAGTAAAGCTTGCGGAATATAATTTAACGGATGCTGTCCTGGTAAGCGAGATTTTCAATAAAGTCGGATTAATAGAACTATCGGTAAAACGCGCCCAGATATCAGGTATGCTGATGGACCAGCTTGGAATGATGACTGCGGCATTTGATCACTTCCTACTGCCCAGGATACACCGTGCCGGCTATGTGGCCTGTAATGTACGGGATATAGCTGAAATGGAGCATGCTGCTGGCGGTTATGTGTTTGATCCTAAGCCGGGCTTATATGATAATGTAATTGTGCTGGATTTTAAGAGCCTGTATCCTTCAATTATCCGAACATTTAAAATTGATCCCGTATCAAGGCTTTTATCAGCCGAATCAACAATCCAGACACCAAACGGTTATAAATTTTCTGCGGCAAAACATTTCCTTCCTGAATTTATTACTGAGTTAATGAAAAAGAGGGGTGAAGCTAAGGAGAAAAATGACAAGCAGCTTTCACAGGCTATAAAAATACTTATGAATAGTTTTTATGGTGTAATGGGGTCATACGGCTGCAGATTTTATCATCCGGATCTTCCCACAGCTATAACGGGAACAGGGCAGTATTTGCTGCTTGGAAGTAAAGATTATTTTGAAAATGATGGCTATGAGGTAATTTACGGTGATACTGACTCTTTATTTGTAAAACTGAAAGAAGGCGAGGGAGATATCAGGTTAGAGGCTGGTAAAAAGCTTGCTGATGCACTAAACAATTATTGGAAAGAAAAACTTAAGAATGAATACAAAGTAGAATCATATTTGGAGATTGAATATGAGAAGTTTTACCGCAAGTTCATAATTACAGCAGCGCGCGGAAGTGAAGCCGGGGCAAAAAAAAGATATGCAGGCCTGCTTGTAAAAGATGGAAGGGAAAAACTCGACTTTGTAGGTATGGAATTTGTTAGGTCTGATTGGACAAGGCTGGCAAAAGATTTTCAGGTTGAACTATATACAAGAATTTTTAACGGAAGCGATATTAAAGACTGGATTCGCGGCATAGTTGCAAAAGTTAATAAAGGCGAATTTGATGAAAAGCTTGTATATAAAAAGAGGCTTCGAAAAGGGATTGAGCAATACACTAAAAATATTCCTCCCCAGGTAAAAGCCGCAAGAATGATTAACCAGCAAAGCGGTACCATTTATTATGTAATTACTAAGCAGGGGCCGGTGCCTGTTGAATTGGAACCTGCTGAAATAGATTACCAGCATTACATAGATAAACAGCTTAAACCGATTGCCGATTCGGTATTGAACCTTTTTGGCGAATCATTTGATACTATTGTGAACTCTTCCCAGCTTAATTTTTTTAATTGAAATATCCCTGTATTAAGCTTAATAAGCATATCTAAATTTTATGATGCGTTTTATTTAAAATAAATAATTAAATTTGCAGAAACTTATTTATCGATAATTAATGTTAATATCAGAATCTGGGAAAATAGAGGAAAAACATAGCCTTAAACCGGCGATTGCATGAGTTATAAAATAAAAATATTTATTGCCGAAGATGAAAATATCATAGCAAAAGATATTTCAAGAACTTTGGAAAGATTAGGTTACGAAGTATTGGGGACAGTAAGATCCGGCAGTGAGGTTATTGAAAAAGCCAGGGAATTAAAACCGGATCTTGTATTAATGGATATTGTACTTGAAGGAGAAATGTCAGGTATAGAGGCTGCTGAAATAATAATGACGTCACTCTCTATCCCGGTAATTTATCTTACTGCATTAGCCGATAATGAAACACTTCAGCGTGCTAAAGTTACGGAACCATTCGGATACGTTATTAAGCCGTTCGATGAGAGGGCTTTACATTCTTCAATTGAAATGGCTATTTATAAACATAAAATTGATCAGCAGCTTAAAGAAAGGACAAGGGAACTTGAGGAAGAAAAGGATAAATCCAATGTACTTCTTCATAATATTTTCCCTTCGGAAATTGTGAAAGAACTAAAGGAAACCGGCTCTATTAAGCCAAAAGAATTTCCTATGGTTACTCTTCTTTTTACGGACTTTCAGGGATTTACTGAAATAGCTTCCGATATGCACCCCCAGGAGCTTGTAAGTGAGCTTAACGATATTTTCAATAACTTTGATTCGATAATAAATAAATACGGGCTTGAAAAATTAAAAACCATGGGCGATTCTTATATGGTGGCAGGAGGGCTGCCCAGAGAAACGGATGACCATGCTTCCGCAGTTGTTTTTGCCGCTTTGGATATGATGGATTACCTTTCTGAACGGAATAAAATTTCACAGTACAATTGGCAAATGAGAGCAGGCATACATTCAGGGAATGTTATTGCAGGCGTTGTTGGTAAAAAGAAATATACGTATGATGTTTGGGGAAATACGGTTAATATAGCAAGCATTATGGAAAGAAACAGTTCGCCGGGTATGGTTTGCATTACTTCGGCAACTTATGATTTAATAAACGGATGTTTTGATTGTAGTTTCAGGGGCAGTATTGATATCATGGGGAACGGCAAAGTGGATATGTACTTTGTTTCAAGAAAAGAATTGGACGCACTCAAAGCATTTGATGAAAAAAATTAAGTTTTTACTTGTTTTGTTTTTAAAGTGCAAACTTAATTTCCTTGTACCCGGATTATTGTTTATGAAATTTCATCTTTATAATGTAAATTGATATTAAGAGATTCGGGAATATTTAACCCTTTTTACCGTTCGACTATTCAATTAGTGTAAACAATAAAATTCTATAAATAATTAATTTAATGACTCATAGAAAAATTAAAATACTCATTGCTGAAGATGAATATATTATAGCAATGGATATAAAAAAAGTTCTGGAAAAACTCGGTTATGAAGTAACTTCATTTGTCGGGAAGGGGATTGATGCAATAAAAAGGACTGAAACCGAAAAGCCCGATATTATTTTAATGGATATTATGCTTAGTGATCAGCTTTCAGGTATTGATACTGCACAGATTATTAAAAGTAAATACGATGTTCCAATTGTATATTTAACCGCTTTAACAGACGAGGAAACACTTCAAAAAGCAAAATTAACCGAACCAGGCGGATATTTATTAAAGCCTTTTGATGAAAGAGGGCTTCACAGCGCTATTGAAATAGCATTGTATAAATTCAGGATGGAATCCCAGCTTAAACAAAAAACAAAGGAATTGGAAGAAGAAAAAAACAGGAATGATGAATTATTACATCATATTTTGCCCGATGAAATAATAAAGGAATTAAAATTAAATGGTGTTGTAGTCCCGCGCCATTTTGAATCGGTATCTATTCTATTTACAGATTTTCTTGGATTCAGGCAGATTATCAATTCCTTGCAGCCTGCTGAACTTATTAGCGACTTAAATGAAATATTCAGCAATTTTGATTTAATTGTTGAAAAATATGGGTTGGAGAAACTTAAAACAATCGGCGATACATATATGGCCTGCGTCGGGCTTTCGGAAAAATCAAAGGATCATGCAGCTAAAGTAATTTATGCTACCAAAGAAATGCTTGACTATTTAAGTAAAAAAAACCAGAATTCGAAAGTAGAATGGATATTAAAAGCCGGTATTAACACCGGACCTATTGTTGCCGGTATTGTCGGCACAAACAAATTTACATACGATGTATGGGGAGATACCGTTAATATTGCCAGCAGAATGGAGAGCAGTTCAGGGGCCGGGAAAATTAACATTTCCGGCGGTACTTATGAGCTTGTAAAAGAATATTTTAATTGTGAATACCGCGGCAAACTTGCAGTTAAAGGAAAAGGGGAAGTGGACATGTACTTTGTAAACGTGCCTGGCGAAAACGGTAATGGTTTACAATGATAAGTTATCTGGTTAACTTTACAAATTCATTTCATATAGGTTATTTATTTGTTTATTGTTAGATATTCTTGAAATTTATATATTAAACAAAACCTAATTTGAAAATAAGGAAAATTATGAAGTCTTTTATTGTGGCACTGTTGCTTTTTTCGTCTGTTGCTTTTGCCCAGGAATTAAATTGCAGCGTAACTGTAAATCTGGCAAATCTTGCTCCTTCGGACAGGCCTCTGATTTCGGGATTTGATGTTGCAGTAAAAGATTATATGAATAAAACTAAATTTTCCAGCGGCGACTGGCAAAATGATAAGATTACCTGCGCATTTACAATTTTATTATTAACTGCTTCAAATGACGGTAATTTTTCAGCTCAGGTTATTGTTACAAGCAGCAGGCCGGTTTATCAGTCCAATAAGACTTTACAAATGCTTAGAATCAATGACGGCAACTGGCAGTTTACTTATCAAAAAGGTCAAGGCCTGGTTGCCAACCAGTCCGCATTTGATCCTTTAACAAGCTTCCTTGATTACTATGCAAATATTATTATCGGCTATAACGAGGATTCATGGGACGAATTAGGCGGCACATCTTTTTTTAACAAAGCATACAAGCTTTGTAACCTTGCTAATTCAACCACCTTTTCAAAGGGATGGTCCAGAAGCGGAATGTACAGCAGGCAGGCTTTGGCGGAAGATATTCTTAATGATAAATATCAGCCTTACCGTGAAGCATATTACCAGCTTTACTATGGCATAGATTATTACGAAAATAAAAGGGAAGATGTTAAGAAAGCACAGGATGTAATTGTCGGGGCAATAAATACTATTGCGGGTATGAGAAACCAGATTGATTTCAGCAGCATTGTGTTAAGAACTTTTTTTGATGCAAGCAGCGGTACAATAGTTAATTACCTGACTTCGTACCCGGATAAAAGTATATTTAAGACACTGAAGCTAATTGATCCTTCACATACAAGCCAGTATGATGCAGCAATAAACCTAAATTAATTTTATACGGATTACTTTATCATTTTGTTCAATCAGGTTTATAATTTTAATCCCGTTTAGAATTTTAGCAAAGATAGTGTATCTGCCATTCAAGTGTGGAAAATTGCCCGTTGTAACAAACCATTGAGAACCTTCGGTGTCTTTACCGGCGCTCGCCATACCAACCATTCCTGCAATATAAGTCAGCGGTGAAAACTCAGATACAATATCATATCCTGGCCCGCCCCAGCCGGTTTCTTCCGGATCACCGCCCTGAATTACAAAACCCGGTACAACCCTGTGAAATGAATTATTGTTAAAGGATTTTCTTTCTGCCAGGTATGTAAAGTTACCCGCAGTTACAGGCGCGTATTGAGGCAGGAGTTCAATTGTAAACTTCCCTTTACTGGTTGTTATTTCAACTTTTTTGTATTTGAATGCATTTTGCCAAAGTTCATTAAAATTATTAGTGTCTTTGCTTAAATTGTTTAAAGACTTACCGGCAAGTTTATAAGCATATTTTTTAATTGCATAGTCATCCGCGTTTATCAATTGGTTTAAAACCGTGTTGTATAAGCTTATATCGACTTTCTTAGAAAGTCCGGTAAGTGATGTTATGCTTTCCTGAAAATCAGGATTGTTCTTATATTTTTCTATTTGCAGAAGAATGATTGATTTTAATGTATCCGAATTATTTCTTATTAAGCTTGAATCAATTCCGTCTGAAGCTGTTGCAATTAAAGGCGGATAATTTGAGTTTATTGCCCCGATAATTATTTGCGCCAATTGCTTCTTGTAAGAAAATTTATTCTGGAAACTTATTAGTGACTGCAAAATGTTAATTCTGTCCTTATCCGTTTCATTACCGTAGTTATTAAGGAGAAAGTTTAATGCTGTATCAGACGAATCTAATTCTGCACATGCGTCGTATAAGCAGCTTTTTGAAATTTGCTGACCGAAATTATTTCTCAGGTCCGCAAAACTGCCCGGGAATAATTTAATATAACTAAGGAACAACTCATCCATGTTAATATTGTATGGCTGATGTTTATTTAATCTTGCTATCAAATCATTTTTCATATAACTCTTTAGCTTATCTGTCAGCTTAATATCCTTTAATGAGGACGCTGCCGCTCTGCCAACGTTATGGTTTACATCATCAAGCAGGGCAAGGTATCTATCCAGTTCATTTTCATTTTTAAAATTGCAATAAACAAGTGAATGAGCAGTTTCTACCTTTATTGAATAATTGCCGCATTTTAATAGTTGATTGAATAGATTATAGTCCTCCGGGAAAAAATATAATTTTCTAAAACAGCCGAGCAAATATGTAACTGCGTCAGCCGCATATTTCTTATTTATATTACCGGGTAAAAGTAATGTCTTTAGTTCATCAGTAAGCAAAGTCTTTATACTATCAGGGATGTATGTTCTGTAAAGGGCAAATGCGGCTTCAAAGTTATCTGCTCCGGGCCGCTTATTCCTGAGAATCTCATTAACAATAATGCGGGATGTAATATCTTTATTTGCTATGCCCCTGCTGTAATAATAATACATTGCAAGCGATATTCCGGGACTGGTATTTAATCTCTTATAATATTCTGTAATTTGATTTAATGAATTTAAATCGCCAGCCTTTCCAATGGATACAAATGCTTCATGGAGCAATACCGGGGGAATATTCCTGTCCATTATTCTTTCCAGCAGATATTCCGAAGACTGGCTGCATTGGCCTAATTCTCCAAGCGCAAAGCATATCTCTTTTCCGTATTTGGGAAAATTTAATTTTGTAATTCGTGGAACCCATGTGGTATCTTCGCTTTGTGCAATGGATAAAAGAGCTGCTTTTATTTTCCGGGAATCGCCTGAATTAAGGTATTTGTATATTATTGACCGGTTAAACTTTTTTGTGAAAGTGGTTTTAACCAGGCCGCTATCGGCTTTTGAATATTGCGGAAGAATCTCTGATAATGGTAAAAGAAGAAATAAAAATATTATATAAGTGGATTTCATAGCCTGCCGAATTTTTATTAATAATTATAAATAATTCGAAGGTCTGTTCAAAACTTTTATCTTTTTACCGGAATTAATTTATGGAATAGCTTATAAAAGCGTTCCCCTCCTTAAAAAGGAGGGGACAGGGGAGGTTGTTAAATGTTTATGTCGTAAAGGCGGTATTTTTTATACAAAGTTCCGTTCATGGCGGCAGCCCCGCGGTTCATCATATCATTATTTTCCAATATCCAGCTTGCTTCGCCCAAATCAATGCCTATACTATGCGCCCTGTTAACTATTTCCCAATAAAACACTGAATCTAATCCGCGTTTCTGGAATTCAGGTATTACACCAAGTGTAATAATTCTGCACCAGGGGATTTTTTTCTTTTGAGTAAATAGTTTCAGGAATCCGAACGGTAAAAGTTTTCCGTTTAATTGTTTGAATATGTAATTATAATCCGGCAGGGCAAGTGCAAAACCGACAACTTTGCCGTCTATTTCACCAAAGATTGTAAGAGCAGGTTCCGCAAGTGTTTTCAGATCTTCGGCCATAGCGTCCAGTTCCGCTTCAGTCATTGGAACAAATCCCCAGTTTGGCGCCCATGCTTTGTTATAAACATATTTTACTTTTGCTACTTCCTCGGCAAAATTCTTTTTATTAAGCTGCGTAATTTTTATACCTGATCTTTTCTGCACTATTTCTGCCACACGCCTGATTTTCTCGGAAGCAACTACTTTTTTGTTTTCCAGTTTATATGCATATAAATCTTTTACTTTAACAAAGCCGTAATTGTCGCATAATTTAAGATAGTATTCAGGGTTATAAGTCATCATAATTCTTGGTTCATCATCAAAGCCTTCAAGCAGCATGCCCCATTCATCATTACTGGAAGGATCAGCCGGGCCGCGCATTATTTCCAGCCCTTTATCCTTTAGCCATTTCCTTGCTACGTCAAATAAAGAATTAGCCACTTCCTGGTCGTCTATGCACTCAAAAAATCCCCAAAATCCTACTTTGTCATTGTGAGTCTGATTATGTAAATCATTTTTAATAGCTGCAATTCTTCCAACCAACTTGCCGTCTTTTTCTGCCAGAAAATACTCTGCCTGTGCATGTTGGAAAAACGGATTTTTTTCTTTGTTAAGGATTTTTTTTCTGTCCATTAATAACGGCGGGACCCAGTACTTATAATTTTCATAAATCTTCCACTGGAATTTTATGAATTTCATTAAGTCTCCCTTAGTTTGAACGGTAGAAATTTTTATTGCGCTCATATTACCTTACCTTGTTAAAATAAAAGCATATTACCTTATTGAAATAATATGCTTTTTTAATTATAAAATATTTGCAAGCTATGCCTGCCGAAAGGCAAACATTGGCTTAGCAGTCAATTATATTAATCCTAATTTTTTACCAGTGTCTTTAAATATATCTAAAATGGCGTCAAGGTGCTTGTCTTCATGTGTAGCCATATAGCTTGTACGCATCATTTGCCTTCCGGGAGGAACTCCTGGTGAAATAAAAACATTCACAAAAACACCGGCGTCGTAAAGCATGCGCCACATTTTAAAAGCAAGCTGATCATCGCCCACAATAACGGGAACAATTGCTGTCCTTCCGTCTATAATAGTAAAGCCTGCTTCTTTTAATCCTTTACGCATTTTATTTGCATTACTTATAAGCTTTGTAACGCGTTCAGGTTCCGCTTCAAGTATATCAAGCGCAGCCAAAGCGGCAGCAACTGATGAAGGTGTAGGGGAGGCGCTGAAAATTAATGCGGATGAATGATGTTTTAAATAATTAATCACTTTAGCTTCGGCAGCAACAAAACCGCCTAATGAGGCAAAAGTTTTGCTAAAGGTACCCATAGTTAAATCAATTTCGTTTTCAAGATTGAATTCACTTGCTGTGCCTCTTCCGCCTTTACCGATTACCCCAACAGCGTGTGCATCATCTATAAGAATGCGGGCGCCATGCTGCTTGGCAATTTTATTAAGCTTTTCAAGGTCAACAATCTCGCCGCCCGTACTGAAAACGCCGTCGCTGACGATAAGTTTACCTGCTTCGGCAGGAAGTTTTTGGATAACCCTTTCAAGGTCATTCATGTCGTTATGTTTATATCTGACAAATTCTGCTGTCGCACCTTTAGCCATAAAATTACCGGCTACTATGCAGGCATGGTTGTCTTTATCAGAAACAATAAACTCGCCCCGCTGAACTAAAGTTGGAATAATTCCCTGGGCGGTTATATATCCGGTACTAAATAAAAGTACTGCTTCTTTATTAAAAAACTTAGCCAATCTTTCTTCAAGTTCAATATGAAGGTCTAAGGTGCCGGTTAAATAACGCGACCCGGAACAGCCGGTTCCGTATTTTTCAACTGCTTTAATTGCAGCTTCTTTTACTTTTGGATGAGAGGTAAGTCCTAAGTAGTTATTTGATCCCGCCATAATAACTTTTCTGCCTTCTATCTGAACAACGGGTCCCTCATTTGCTTCGATTGGTCTAAAATACGGATAATATCCTGAAGCTTTAATTTCATCTGCTCTGGTGAAATCATAACATTTTCTGAATAAATCCAATACGCCTCCTTGATTAATAGATGGAATTGTGATAAAACTTAATAATAACAAATAATTTTGTTAAATTTCGCTGTAAAATGTATTACTAAATAGATAGAAAATCAATTATGGGAAGTAAAAACATTGTAATAGTTACAGGCGCAAACGGATTCGTAGGAAGCCACCTTGTCGACCTTTTATTAAGCAAGAACTATACTGTAAGGTGTATAACAAGAAAGTCCAGTGATTTACGCTGGCTTAAAGGCAAGGATATTGAAATTTACGACTGCGGCCTGAATGACAAAGAAAAATTAAAAAAAGTTTTTGAAGGCGCACAATATGTTTACCATGTTGCAGGCGTTGTTAAATCAAAGTCCCCTGAAGGTTACTTTAAGGGTAATGTGGAAACAACCAGAACTTTGCTTGATACTGCCTTAGAATTTAAAGATACTATTAAAAAATTTCTTGTCGTAAGCAGCCAGACAGCAGTAGGCCCTTCTTTCAGTGAAAGCCCGGTTAATGAAACAGCAGAATGCAAGCCTATTACTACTTACGGCAAAAGCAAACTTGCAGAAGAAAATCTTGCCAGGTCTTATATGGACAGACTGCCAATTACTATCTGCCGTGCGCCTGCGGTTTACGGCGAAAGAGATACTGAAATATTAATATTCTTCAAAACTTTCAGCCAGGGGCTTATGACTACCATTGGCTTTGATTTGAAAAAACTTAGTTTAATCCATGTGATTGATCTTGTGAATGGATTTAACCTGGCAGCTGAGTCCGAAAAATCTGCCGGGCAGATTTATTTTATAAGTTCCGAAAAGTTTTATACATGGGAAGAAGTTGGTAGTGTAACAGGCAAAGTATTAAATAAAAAACCAATCAAGGTAAAAGTGCCGCATTCTATTGTCTATACACTGGCATCAATAGCACAGTTCTTCGCAATGCTCAGCAGTAAGCCGGCTACATTGAATATTGAAAAAGCAAAAGATATTACACGAAGATACTGGACATGTGATACGAATAAAGCAGTTAAGGAATTAGGATACCGGCAGAACGTATCACTTGAAGAGGGTATAAAGAGAACCTGTGACTGGTACAAAGAAATGAAATGGATTTGATTACGCGAAAAGTCAAACGTGAACAAAATAACAATTTAAATATTCAAATATCGGAGGCTTAAATAATTCAGCAATGAAGCAATAGAACAATGAAACAACAAGGTAATTTTTTTCACTTTTACATTTCATGTTTGACATTTCACATTTTGTCAGTTGTTTTTTGCCCCTTCATTTATCCATGTAATTATGCCGTTTACCTGATTGGTATTTAAAGATTTATATGATGAGCCGAGAGGCGGCATTATATAACCTGCTTTACCCTCCACAGCCCATACAAGCTGACTGTTGCTTGCATGATTTGGAGACACAACATTATAATTTAATGTTGTGGTTGCCCATGTTGTAAGAATTACTCCGCCTTCCGTAGAAGACCCGCCATGACAGCTTGTGCAATGTACATTCAGCACAGGCTGGATATATTTGCCATAACTTACATTTGAGCTTGGTATAGTTATTTTATCTACCTCGTCGCCTGTAATTGTGTCTTTACATCCGGCATAAAAACAAACTGATATAACAGCAATTATTATAAAAGCAAAAAATCTGGTTCTCATTAAAAGTCTTTTCAAATTATTGCTTATAATTTAGAATAAGTTAACGAACTGTGCAATGCAGTTTTTAGGTCAAAAAAATGTTTTATTCCCCTCTTGCTTGCCACTATGTGGGGCGGGGCGGGGGTGGGTTGAAGCCTCAAAAAGTATAAAAATACTATTATTAACCCGTTATCCAAAATATGAAATAGAAATAGTTCTTTGCAAAATAATACATTAGTGTAACTTTTTAGCCACGTCAGGGGTGGAATGCTTGTAGTGCATATGTAAAACAGAAAATATTAAAACCCCAGAGGGGTGACATGATGTGCTACACCATGCCGCATCTATGATGCTCTTTAACCTTAACCGGACATAATCCAGCTACAAGCATTTCGCAGCTATGCCGCTTTATTTTTATGTGTTATTATAGAATAAAGTATCCAAGTTCATTTTAACTAATGCAAAAAACATTTTAGTTTCGAAAAACGGGTGATTATTATATAAATAAAATATATTATTCCTACCTGAAGTATCTTGTAATTTGACTCAAACAAAATTCTTAACTATTTTAAACGAGTAGATATTCGGGGCTATAGCTCATCTGGGAGATCGTCCCGATGGAAATCGGGAATGCCAGCGCAGAGAAACAAGCCCGATAAAAAGTTCTTAAAAATGATTTATAAATATGGGGCTATAGCTCAGCTGGGAGAGC
>JARLHB010000332.1 GCA_031292465.1 Ignavibacteriaceae bacterium | reverse complement strand
GTTTGTGGTTGTGTCGAAGTCCCGCCATGCGCCCGCATAATACTGAACAGTACCCTGATCCATAAGGCTGCCTGAACTGTTCTTTAACTGCACTGCCGCGTTTGTTGTCTGGAATATGATATTCGGGTCTGTGCCTATGTTTTGCTGTTTATCTGTACTTGCATAAGCATAAGTCATGCGGAAGCTGTATGTGTTTGGCAGAAGTTCTTTATTGGTAACTCCGTTTGTTGTTGTACCGAATTCCCGCCATGCGCCGGCATAATACTGTACTGTTCCCGTATCTATTAGACTGCCCCGGCTGTCTTTTAACTGGACTGATGTATTGACCGTTCTGAATATTGCAGTATCACTTCCAGCAACCACATTGGATAATGTTTGTGTACCGTATTCATACGTCATTCTCAGGCTTACGGTTTTAAGTGTGGTGTTAACGAAGAATGTGCCGTCATTATTATTTACTGCATCCTTCCACCCGCCGTCGTAGTATTGAAGCGAGCCGGTAGATAGGTTTGTATTATTGCTGGCAACTAATTTTACCGGAAGGCCGGAGGCAGGCACAGGCAAGTTAGCAAGTAAATACTCCGTGTTATATCTTATAAGCGCATACGCTTCACTTATAAGGTTTGTGGTACTGTCCTGGTCAACAGCCCTTAGAACATTATTTAATGTAATACGGGCACCTGCAATATTATTTTGCTGCAATTGGGTTTTTGCAGTATTAAAATAATTATTATACTTATCTGAAGTAGTTTGGTTTTTTATCCAGCTCAAATTTAATGATTGCTGATTATAGTTAAGTAATGTATCTATGAAATTCAAAGGGATAAATGGAGAAGGAATTGGTTTGCAACCTATTGTTGTGCCTTTTTTAGAATTAGTGAATATATCTCCCATTGAATCATTAAAATCGCCATTCCATCCTCTTACATAATAATTAGTAATTGAAGGCAATGATAAATATGGTGCTTCAACATTAAAGTCTGAATTAGTTGCCCCCTGTTTGATATAATTAAGCCCCTCTAAACCGGAGTTCCAAAATGTGGAAATATTAAAGTAGTTATAGCCAACCCAGAATTTAGGACAAGTATATACCACCGAATCGAAAAATTTGTCAACTGAAAATTCATTAATTTTTTGATAACTGGAAGTCGAATTACATACAGAATATTGATATAAATATTTATCATTAATATGCGTTACCTGAGCTTTAACAATTACATCAACTTTATTTCGAGGTAAAATAGCTGACAAAGTAGGCTGCGGCGTATTTGGCCAGAGGTTATATAACTGTCCATTCCAACTATATGACCTTAATACGTAAGCTGATTCGTCTGTCATTTTTAATGAGTCCTTTTCATCCTGTGGATATGTTTCGCCCTGAATTTCCCAAATTCCATCACCTTCAACATCGGCAAGAGAAAAAGGACTAAACGAGCTTGTCAAAATGGCTGATTCACCATCAGAATCAATATCATTTATTATTTTTCCGTTCTCGCCGTCCCAGCTAACTATCCACAAGGTTTCTCCTTGCTCACTTTGAATACCTGATAACCAGGTAGTCAGGATTTCAACTTTACCATCCTTGTTTATATCTTTAATACACCAAATATTGTTTGCATATATTTTATTTGATTTGGAAACCGCCATCTTAATATACCAAGATATTTGACCATTTTTGTAAATTCCAATTACTCCATTTGGCTTGTTAATATAATCAGTTCCGGTAGTTAAAGAAGCGATAAATATTACGGCATGCGTAAGAGTAGAATAATTATCTTCAACCTCGCCAATTTCGGGCCAGTAAGGCCCCAGCCCATCCCCCAAAGTACTGTCAATATTCAATATCATTCCAAGTTCATAATCGTTCCCTATTTTTTGGTTTAAAGCTGATTGAATATTTTGCTTTAAATTACTTGTTTCACCTGGAAGAGGTTTATCCTGCGAAAATAATCTACCAATATTAATAAATATGATAAAACTTACTATAATAAATATTTTTAATTTCATATTTCCGGCCTTTCATTGAGGGTTAAATTGAATGCCATATTTAATAACATTAATATCATAATTTGTTATATATCGGTTCCAATCGTGATAAGTTGCTTTCATTATATTTTCATACCCATCGTCCCAATTATTATCCTGATTGTTTGATTCAACATTTAATAGAGAATTAAAATATTTTAATGCAAACGGAAAAAAATCTTCTAAAACATTTAAATTTTCAGGAATATCAGTTAATGATTGTGGGTATCCACAATCTAATGCAGTAGTATACATTATCTGAAGAGGACCATATGATGAGGCAATCCTGGATTGAGCGGATCTATTGACAAGTCCTCCATTAAAATTTTTACTCATATATTCAATAAATCGTAATCTTGCCTTCTGATTCGCATTAAAATCTTCTAATTCAGTTAATATATTCAATTCTTTATATACAGTTTTTCTTATTCTATCATACTCATATTTGGGAATTTTATAGTTGGAGAAAACTAATCTTCCGGTTGAATTTTTGACACCATATAGTGAATTGCCTCCATATGGTGGCGGATCCTGAATTATGTTAGTGTATCTATTAATAAAATACCAAACGGATTGCGGTGTTGTTTCATAGCTCATATATCTGGTATTTTGATGATCAGGTACAGGTGATCCATCGCCCATATTGTTATTTTCCATTGACACTACAAAATGGCTGGTGTTTTTAAGATCTTCAACTCTTTTGCTAAATTCAGTTGACCATGGTTCATACCGGTAGGCAGGCATAACTACCTTAAGTTTATTATCATATACACCTTCTTGTACATATTGACCCTTAATAAATTGAGGTGCAATTCCATAAATCCCTCCCCAATAAATACAAATATCATCTACATTATATGTCTGACTATATACTGTAATTCCATTTCTGTATTGATTAGCTAATTTATTATTACCCAATAAATTTGGTTTTTTAATCTCAATTTCGATAGAAACAGAGCCTGCTTCATTTTGTGCAGTTAATTTAAATTTATTAGTATTATTTTTATTCCAATATCTTCCTATTAATCTTATTAAACCCTTTGCTAAATTTTGAATTGTTCCCCAAACAGGTTTCTCTTTCTCCCAGTACACACCTACATTTTCACCTAATTTAACAGGAGTAACCGGATTATTTCCCCAGACATCTGTCGTAATACCGCCATTTAAATGAGGAATTCCGTCGCTACCAGGTTTCACTTCCTCTATCTGCAGCTTTCCGCCTGCGTCTACCTTTGCCTGGTAATATTTGGTTTCGCCAAGTAAAATATTAGGCGAATTATTTGTAAGTCCTCCTTCACAGGTTCCGAATATATTAGTGCGATATTCACCAGCATAGCAACTGCCCGCATCGGCAGTTTTTGCTTTTTGCCTCGCTTGTATTTTCGCCGCAAGCAATTTTTCATAATTCTCTTTTTTCTTATTTATTGCGGAGCTTACTGCCTTTGCATTTTTGTTTTTACCCTTTACAATTGATGATGCAATACCGCCGCCTATATTACTTCCCACCCGTATTTGCAGGGCTATACTATCTGAAGAGAAACTTTGAGAAGCGACAAATTTAACCGGCTGAATAACATCACTAAAATAATTAGCAAGGCTGTCACCTACAAGTAATTCGCCGCCGTCGCAGCCACTGGTTATACTAACTTCAAATTCCTGATCTGACGGAAAATCTTCCGTGCTTCCATCGATATTTTTCCTTTTTATAACTACATTGGCGGTATCACCCGGAGATAAGACATCAGGAACTAATGTTACATCTATTGGCGACGGAGCTATTACCCATTGAATATCAACCGGCGCTATTGATGCGCTGGATGGTACCAGATGCATTATAACTGTATCAGCAATTGACGGGTTCTCACCGGTTGCTTCAAAATTCAATATTAGCGAACCACCAGAAGTAGCAATATTCTCAAGACTTGCTCCTTTGTCACCCGTCATAGGATTAACCAGAACGCCGTATTTTGAGCCCCGGATTATTGAGGCTGATAATGTTAAGCTGCCGGAAGGCGCAGAGGTGTTACTTTCTTCCCTAAAATTTATATATGTACTGGTTGTAGCATTATGATATACAACGTCATCATATTGGTATGTATATAACGAAAATTGAGCCGGAGGTATTGTTACGGAATATTGTTTTGAGTTACCGTTAACATATGCCTGGAAAATAACGTCAATATTATTTGTGGTTAAATTCGGGTTAAAATAATCCAGTTCTATCACCGGCATATTACCTATTGGGAAGCTGACAGAATCACTAAGATTGCTGTAATTATAATCCCCGGCTAATAAAGCATATTCTTTACCCGAAACGATTGATATGCTCATATTATCATTATCGTCAAAATAATACGGTAAAGGCGTGGAAGTGCATTTACCGGTATGTATTGTTATTGGGGATATGTTTGAACCATATGAAACTGGATCGGAATACCAGGCTTCAAAATAATCGTAATAAGGAGTTTCAAAGGAACCCTCTATATCACTGCCTCCCTGAACATCTACTACCAGATTACCATCCAGATATACCTTTAAAGTAGAAATACATTCTTCACCGGTGTTAATCATGGCATGACAAGGTATCGAGTAACTTCCCGAAGGGGCGTTTATACTTTCTGTTATTGTCCCGCCAGTGGATAACCGCGTTGCATCTTCCCGCCAATCGCCGCAAAAACTAACATTTACCAGGCCCTGCCTTTCGGGCAAATTCCAATTGTACTCAATAGTTAGAGTATGGTCTTGCGCACCCAGAACCTTTTTATTGTTTTTTACCGTTGGCGCTATCTCCACCTTTTCTTTTATTACCTCTTGTGGAAATATTACAAAACTAATAATAAATATAAGAAATACTGCATATACTGCTCTCATCATTTTCCTCCCTATAAATGATAAATACTATAACTCCTCTTTTACTTAAACCGGACAGCCCGGTAATAGTTTTTCATAACATTTTTAAGAAAGCACTCTTTTATTTTTTGCAGATTTTTCGGGCATGTCTGTACAATGGATTGCCCCCGGAATAAGAACGTTAATATTTACTCTCCTATTTATAAATATACTCCCGCTAAGTTATTTTTATATTCAGAACAAATTATTTTTGCCAGGGTTGAGCAGCGATATTTGAAATGCCCGCCTTTTTATATATTTATATTATACAAAATATTTTATAAAGTCAAGAAAAATATTATTTGATATTTATTTAATATTAAAAATTGTTACGTAATAAAAAACCTCCGGCGTTAATGAAAACGCCGGAGGTTTTATCATAATTATGAAAGGGCGAAGATACCTCTTCGCCCTACGCACTGATTATTTCAACAAAAGCATCTTTTTAGTGCTTATGTAACTGCCGGACTGAATGGTATAGAAATATACTCCGCTCGCTAATCTGCTTCCGTCAAATGAAACAGTATATTCTCCCGCTGACTTCTCTGCATTCACCAGCATAGATACTTCCCTGCCTAATATATCATAAACTTTTAATTTGACAATACCAGCCTTTGGAATCTGATATTTAATTACAGTACTCGGATTAAACGGATTTGGATAGTTCTGTTTTAAATCAAAACTTTTAATTACTGCCTTTTCATTATTTTCTTCCACACCGGTTACTAAGCCCTGTTCCGGCGTTGGAAGTTTTACAGTGGTATAAATATGCAGTTCTCCCGGGTTTAAAGTAAACTGATGATCTGTGGTTAAGCTTATACTGTCTCCGGTAAAATAATCATACCATGTACCGGAAGCAGGAAAACCAATATCATATGACTGGCTTACAACATCAAAATTGCCGAAAGCAACTACATCCATAGAAGGATCCTGAATGGTAACTATTTTAACCTGCCTTGCAGTTCCCACTGTAAAATTACTGCTTCTGAAAGCAGGATAATTTTTCTTCAAATTTATTAAAGCAGCGGTAGTTTTATAAAGCTTTAATCTTTCGGCATTGCTGTAATAGTCCCACCTGATTGGCTTATCACCCACCCTGCCGTTATAATTGATAGGAAAATCATACCCAAGTTCGCCGAACTGCCACAGCATTTTAGGGCCGGGTATAGTATAGAATAAAGCTTCGCATAATTTTAACCTGTTAAGAGCTGTTACTGTATCTTTTATATTATAACTGCCGCTTGCACTGCCATACATCAGGTTTCTGTACATCTCCCGTTCTTCATCATGGCTTTCCATATATGCTACATAACCGGGAAGAGAGCTGCCCAAATTTAAATAAGATGTACCGGATAAATCCCATCCTGAACTATACCCCATAGAAGCCTGCCCGTAATTATAATTCATATTGTCCCAAACCATCATACCGTAGTTTACAAGTACGTTTTCTTCTTTTAATTCAGAAAATAGTTCAAATATAGCATAGGCGCTGGTATCTATATTCCAAATATTATTAGCAATATTTTTTAAATTATAAACACGCGATGCATCATATAACGACATTTTATTGTCATCATAAACAATATTTCCGCCGGAAATTGTATAATTGGCTGTCTGGGTATATCCTTTAGCAAGATCAAACCTGAAACCGTCAACATGATACTGGCTTAGCCAGAATGTAGTGAAACGTTTCATATAGTATCTTGTTTCAGGACTGTTGTGGTTAAAGTCGCATCCCACACTATAATCATGCGGCGCAAACTGGTTTAGCCATGGGTTATCGGCAGCAGGCCTGTTGTTTGCAGAATCCCAGTATAATTTTGCAAGTGGAGAAGAACCCATAATACCGTTCATAGGAGCATCAAGTATTACTGCTATGCCGTTCTGATGCGCAACATCAATAAAGTGCTTCAAGTCGTTCTTAGTACCGTAATATTTATCAGGTGCGAAATGAAAATCCGGGTTGTAACCCCAACTGTCGTTGCCCTCAAATTCCATTATAGGAAGAAGTTCTATAGCATTAACACCCAGCCGTTTGAAGTATCCGATAGTATCTGCCAATGTATTATAATCATGGGTTGAGACAAAATCCCTTACTAATAATTCATACACAACAAGGTCGGTTTTTAATGGTTTCTTAAAATTTGTAACCTGCCAGTTATATGCACTTTGCCCGGTTTGCAATACAGAAACAATCTGCTGCGTCTTCCCAGCAGGGTAAGCTTTAAGGTCAGGATAAGTTGAAGAACTTATATAACTGTCGTTATCCGGATCAAGAATTTTTTCAGAATAAGGATCTGCACAACGGATACTTCCGTCAACTAAATATTGAAACGCATACTCTGTTCCAGGAGAAAGATTGGTAAGGGATATCCACCAAATAACGCTGTCGGCAGTTACCTGGTACTCATTCAGCATATAATTTTTATTAACCTGCCAATTATTAAAATCGCCAAGTACATAAACAAACGATTTTTTTGGCGCAAACAATACTAATGTAGCAGTTGTAGGATTGCTGCTATTATAATTTATTCCGTATTCCATACCTGATGGCAATTGAGCCTGATTTACAGCAGGGTTATTAAAAATTATAAACGAAAGGGAATCTTTAATACCTGAAGTATCAGTACTAACTATCAAGACATTATTAGAGCCGGTGCTATAATTTTGAGCTACAAAACTAAATACTATCGAATCCTGATTTAGCTGTGATTTAAGAGTTCCGTTAACCGACAAGGAGATTGATGCAATTTTGGTTCCCACAGTAACGGCCTTTGCAGAAATATTAACTGTATCGCCGGGGTTAGCAAAAACGGGTGCATTTAACGGATCACTTAACTGTGCTGGTAAAACAGGATTATTCAGCACTATACTTACGCCTGAAGAATATAAGGAGGCAAAAATGTCTGCCCCGCCAACGTCCCTTCCGGTTTTGCTTCCGTCAGAATTTTTAAAAACGAATGCAAGTTTTAATATATGTTCGCTGGCATCCGTCAAAGAGTAATATTTTCGCGGATTACCGATTACAAGTTTGTATGAGTCAGTTCCATTAGGTGTTAAAACAGGCTGATGCTGATAATCCGACCAGCCGCTGCTAATAACGTGTTTCCAGTTGGAAGAACTGGTACTGTTATTAGTAATAACACCCGTATATGCATAAACAGTTCCTGTAAATCCGGCCAATCCGCCGTCTCCAAGCTTGGCATTAAAAATAACCACTATAGAATCATTTTCAGTTGCGTATGCCGGTACGGTTTGAACTACCTGCGAAAAGGAATACTGAAAGCCTGTAATTATTAAGGCTAAAATCGTTAGTTTAAATTTCATATCAATCCCTAAAAGTTTAGTCCTGTTATTTTTTTCTGCCTGTAATCTGTACAATTATTTTTCGGCTTCTTGGCCTGTTGTCAAAATCGATTAATATAATTTGCTGCCATGTGCCCAGCAGCAATTCACCTTGTATAAACGGAACGGTAAAAGAAGCGCCCTGCAAAGCTGCACGAATATGAGAAAAGCCGTTTCCGTCATGCCAGGTTTCATCATGTTTATAAACATCATTACCCGGAACAATTTTTTCCCACAAGGCCGGATAATCTTTCAGCAAACCGGGTTCATACTCTATTGTTGTTATTCCGGCGGTAGAACCGCCTGCAAAAACAAGTGCGCTGCCTTCGCTGTAATCATTCTCATTTATTATTGCCTGAACATTGCCGGTTAAATCAATAATATCCGTCATGCCCCTGCTTCTAACCTCAAATGAATGCGTGGAAATGTTCATCAGAAATATGAATAAAATATGAATTAATAATAGCTTGCAAATTGTTGTGTAATTTGTTCAAAATTATCATAAACCAAAACTACCTAAACGGGTGGTTTTTTTGATGCCGCAAAGTTCCTTCTATCCCTAATTTTTGGTAAATTTGTATAGTCAATATCCATTAGAAACAATATTAAGGATCATTATGCTGACAAAAGACTTCATCGAAATAGAAGATAAATACGGAGCACATAACTACCATCCACTTGATGTTGTTATAAATAAAGCCGAAGGCGTGTGGGTTTATGATGTTGATGGGAACAAATACCTGGACTGCCTTGCTGCTTACTCTGCTGTAAACCAGGGACACTGTCATCCAAGAATAGTTAATGCATTAAAAAACCAGGCTGAAAAGGTAACTCTTACCTCCAGGGCGTTTAGAAACGACCAACTGCCGTTTTTTTACAAGGAAGTGTGCGAATTAACCGGTTATGAATCCGTACTGCCAATGAACTCAGGCGCAGAAGGCGTTGAAACCGCATTAAAAGCCGCAAGAAAATGGGGCTATAAAATTAAAGGTGTTGAAGAAAACAAAGGAGAAATTATTACCTGCACAAATAATTTTGCAGGCAGAACAATCTCCATAATCAGTTTCTCTTCCGTTCCCGAATACAAAGACGGATTTGGGCCATTTACGCCCGGATTTAAAATTATTGAATACGGTAACATAGAGGCTCTTGAAAAAGAAATTACTAACAATACCGTAGCCTTTTTAGTTGAACCCATTCAGGGTGAAGGCGGTGTAATTGTACCACCTGATGGATATTTGAAAAAAGCATTTGATCTATGCAAGAAAAACAATGTTTTATTTATTGCAGATGAAATTCAGTCAGGGCTTGGAAGAAGCGGTAAATTATTTGCATTTGAGTACGAAAACATCCGCCCGGATATAACAATTATAGGCAAAGCTCTTTCAGGCGGCTGCTACCCTATTTCAGCTGTACTTTCCAGCAAAGAAATACTTGGTGTTTTCAGGCCGGGAGATCACGGTTCTACATTCGGCGGAAGCCCCCTTGCCGCAGCAATAGCCAGGGAAAGCTTAAAAGTTCTTGTTGAAGAAAAGCTTGTTGAAAATTCCTTTAACATGGGCAAATATTTCAGGGAAAAGCTTAGAGCCATAAACTCAAAGAATGTAAAGGAAATACGCGGCAAAGGCTTATTTATTGGCGTTGAGTTAAAACATGAAGCCAAAGGCGCCCGCAGGTTCTGCGAAGCATTAATGGCAAGAGGCATACTCTGCAAAGAAACACATGAAGATGTAATACGTTTTGCACCGCCACTTATAATAACAAAAGAACAATTAGACTGGGCATTGCCTAAAATTGCAGAAGTCCTTACAATGGAATAATGACTTTTTAATATCTAGTCTTTATTAAAACACCCCTACTGTCTCCTCTTAAGAGTGGATTGAGGGGTGTTTTTTTATGATTTCAGACTTATCAAATCTATTCATATCCCCTTATACTTTCTACCTGCCAATAATCAGTTTCTATTCTTTCACTATTTTTCATCTTTAAAGGAACTTCCGGCATTAATATTGTAAATATTAAAAACGGATCATTTTGCCTTTCAAGCGGCAGTAACCAATCCCATGATTTCCACTCAACTTTCTTCAGCCTGAACTTATAGGGCTTATTCAACTCAAATTTTTTCGATATGTCCTCAAGTTTAGATATTCTGAAGCCAAACATAACTGCTAAACTATCATTTGAATTTGTTTCTTTTATCCACGCACATTGTTGATAATTAAAAATTAGACGACTCTGAATTGTTTGCACATTGGAATTATACGGTTCTATATAAACAATATTAGCCGTAACAATTTTTGTGGATTCAGAACATCCGGCTAAAAACATTGCTAATATAAGAAGGCTAAAATATTTCATATCTTTATATTATATTCAAATTACAATTATGGAAGATGAACAATCCGTTTTTCATTATTTGCATCTTACTTATTTGGGCTTTTGATATTATTTAACCTGAATATTTCATAAATATATTCAGTATACAATGGAGTATAATCATATTCTCCATTCTCTTCATATTCTTCTCTGGGAGCAATCACTATTTGACGGTGCTTATGGACTTTAACAGCAAGTGAAAATTCTCCATTTTTGCCGACGAGATAATTATAATGGATATTCAGTTTTCCTTCATCCTGATAAGTTTCGGGCAGTTTGACCACATTCCCAATTATTATTTGTGCGTTTTCGCAGGCTCTTTTGATTGTAACAGGCTCACCATTAATATGTTCATGCAAAAGAATATAAACAACTCCTTTTATATACATCACGGAATCTTCAGGATCATACAATATTTTTTCAAACTCCGGGACAATTTCACCTTCTTCTAAGGTCAAAATAATCTTATCAAAGCCGCAATACGAATATGATCCGGGTTCGATTTTTAATGTTTCAAAAGTTTCTTTACTAACTGTAACAGCATTTTTACTTTTTAATATATTCATCATAAGCGGATTAGTAATTTCTCTGCCTGAACAGCCTGCAAGAAGTAATATAAAGGCAGGATACTTAATAATATTTCTTATTATATTTTTTAAGTATTTCAGATCTGGGCTTCCCATAATTCTCCCTTCATAACTCAAAAGCAATTTGAAGGTATTGTTGGCCATCTTATGTTTTTGATAAAATTGTCTGACATTTTTTTGCCGATTAATATCTGCAGCCTGCAAAAATCAATTCCGATACTTATCAGTTAATTAAATATTATTCCAAAAACTTCTCAATTATTCTTTTAGTCTCAGATATTGCAGAAGACAATTTCTCCATCCACTGGCCCACATTGTCAATATCCTTTTGCCTTCCTGTAAGCTCTATACTGTAAGCTAAGTCCCCGACTTTTTTAGCGCCGAGCGAATAGCTTGCGCCTTTTATTGTATGCGCTTCGCCGGTTATTTTAGGCAAATTTTTCTCCTCTATAAAGCCCCTTAACCTAACAAATCTTTCATCTACATCTTTTATGTAAGCGATAAGAAGTTCCTGCTGAAATTCCTTATCGCCCAGGCTCATTTTCTCAAGGACGGAAAAATCAAATACTATTTCATTATTCGCCGGGTTATCCGGAGTAATTTCTTTTTCATGTTTGGCTTCAATTTTCAGCCATTTATCAATAACTTTAATAAAGTTTTCGGGTACAATCGGTTTGGACACGTAGTCATTCATACCGGCCTGAATACACTTTTCTTTATCACCGATAAGTGCATGTGCAGTAAGCGCAATAATTGGAATTTTTGCAGCTTCGGTTTCAAGTTTCCTCACCTCGCCAGTAGCAGTATAACCATCCATTTCCGGCATTTGAACATCCATAAGGATTATATCAAATGATCTTTCTTTCAATATTTTAAGCACTTCAATACCATTATT
>JARLHB010000331.1 GCA_031292465.1 Ignavibacteriaceae bacterium | reverse complement strand
TTTACATTAAAAGAGCCATCCTTGTTGATGAGGCGGCTTCTTTGAGATGATATTTTTGCACCAAAACCAAGGTCTTTAAACTCATCTTCGGGCAAAGGAAATTTATTATTCACATCCATATAATCTTTTTATCGATTTAGTTGAAGAACCCAGGGAAATTTATATAAACAAGAATTTGAGAAATATTTATTGATTTATTATTGTGGATAATCGCTCTTAGTATAGAGAAGATATAAAAATGTGCTATCCGTGTTTTGTTTAAAGTGATCTTAAAATAGTTTCAAGCTGTTCGTCATTTTCAACAAGTACGGTGCGTGCCTTGCTTCCATCATTCGGTCCCACGATTCCGGCTTCTTCAAGCTGATCAACTATCCTTGCAGCCCTTGAATAGCCAAGTTTAAGCCTTCTCTGCAATAAGGATACTGAACCTTGCTGGTGCCTTACAATCACTCTTGCAGCATCTTCAAACATTGGATCCAGATCTTTCAAAAATCCTCCGGCAGCTTCTTTTTTCTTATCGTAGAGTGATGGAAGAAAATATGGTTTTGAAAAACCCGGTTGAACGGAGATGTAATTTGTCAGCCTTTCTACTTCATCGGTAGAGATAAACGCATTTTGTATTCTTATCGGCTTTGGCGAGCCGGTAGGAAGGAACAGCATATCGCCGCGTCCCAGAAGTTGTTCGGCGCCGTTCATATCAAGTATTGTACGTGAATCAATTTTTGTTGCAACCTGGTAGGCAATCCTTGCGCTGAAATTTGCCTTTATAACGCCTGTAATAACGTTTACAGAAGGGCGCTGCGTAGCAAGGACTAAATGTATGCCTACGGCTCTTGCAAGCTGTGCAAGCCGTGCAATAGGTTCCTCAACCTCTTTACCGGCTGTAATCATTAAGTCTGCAAGCTCATCAATTATAACTATCAAATAGGGAATAGGATGATGCTTAATTTCATCTGTATCCTTTGGCCTCTTTTTAGGATCAAGGACTTTTATATTGTAATCAACAATATTTCTTACGCCTGCTTTAGCAAGCTTATCATACCGCTTCTCCATTTCATATTCAACGGCCTTAAGCAGAATAACAGCATTTTGCGGATTGGTAATTATTTCCTCTTCCAGATCAGGCGATACAGCCAGATAATGACGGCGCAGTTTATTATAAAATGAAAGTTCTATTTTCTTCGGGTCAATCATTATCAGCTTTACTTCAGATGGCTGTTTGGTGTAAAGCAAACTTGCAATTAGCATATTAATACCAACACTTTTGCCTGAACCTGTAGAACCCGCTATAAGCATGTGAGGCATCTTGGCAAGGTCTGTAACATACACTTCGCCGTTAATTTGCATTCCTAAAGCAATAGGCAATTCGTAATTTGTATCAGGCATTTTGCTTAGTACAGCGCGTGCATTTACAAGCGAAGCTTTGGTATTTGGAATTTCCACTCCGATTGCGCTTTTACCCGGTATAGGTGCAATAATTCTTATCCCTCTGGCAGCAAGCGCCAAAGCTATATCATGCTCCAAACCAACAATACGGCTGATTTTAACACCCGGGGCAGGGACAATTTCATAAAGAGTAACAACCGGGCCGGGTGTTACTGAAATATCTTTTATGTCGATATCAAATAATTTTAATTTCTCTTTTAACAGTTCGGCATTGCGTTTAAGTTCTTCTTCAGCAACTTTAAAATTTTCTTTAGGAATGGGTTCAAGTAAATCCAGGCCTGGTTTCTTATAGCTTATCTTTTCTTCCCAATTGTTGGGGAGCTCTGCTTCTTTGTCCTTATCTATTTCCTTTGCTGTAGAGTCAACAGCTTTTTTCGGTTCTTCTTTCTTCTTATCTTCTTTTGATGACTCATTTACCGGCTGTTTA
The DNA here is from genome assembly GCA_031292465.1 of Ignavibacteriaceae bacterium. Lineage (GTDB taxonomy): Bacteria > Bacteroidota > Ignavibacteria > Ignavibacteriales > Ignavibacteriaceae > FEN-1297. The sequence goes on along the minus strand of JARLHB010000331.1, from coordinate 1,664 downwards.
ACAGGGGGCTCATCCTTGCGGATAATTCTTATTCTTGTTTGTTCCTTAGCTTCTTCTTCCTTTAGTTCTTCGGATGTCGGAGTCTTTTCTTTAGCAAATAATTTTTTCTTCTTTTTGCCGAGTTCCTTTATCTTTTTAAGATTGGAATCATCTTCTTCAACATTTGAAGCAACGGCTGTTTCCTCAATGTCATCTTCGGTATTGCTGACAAAAATCGACTGCAGATAATGAAATACATTCTCTATCTTAATATCAAAGGCAACAACAAGTAAAATAATGGCAATTGTAAAAAGGAATATGGTGCTTCCTACGCCTCCAAGTAAATGGCTAAGGGATATGCCAAGATAATCCCCTACCGATCCTGAGAGCTCATAAATATCCGGGAATATCTGAAAATGAGTCCTGAATATTCCAAACAACGTAGAAACAATAAGGCCTGCAATTAAAACAAAGTTGGATGCGTTAATTAACTTACGGTATTCAATTTTACTGAATAGTGAAAAGCCCCACGCTAATACAAGGACAGGAAAAATTATAGATGAAATTCCAAGAGTTGAATTTATGAAAAAGTCCGAAATGTAAGCGCCGAAGATACCGAGCCAGTTCCTTGTACTGTCGGCTTTATGATTAAAGTCAGAGTTTGAACCGAATGCTTTGAACAGATCAGAAAAGCTGTAACTAAGGTTGGCTTTATCAAACCTTGAATAAGATATTATACTTAAAAGAATAAAAATAGAAAACAGGATAATTATTATGCCGGCAATCTTTTTCTTCTTACCGGCAAATATTGACGGACGGCTTTCTTCATTCGCGGGTTTTCCTGGCTTAGCCTTTTTCTTCTTCACAGACAACCTTAATTCGTTTTAGCTTCTAACCCAGACTGAGAGGACTCTACACTATCCGGTAAAAGTTTTATAGCCTGTCCGTTAAAAAACGGAATTGAATTGGAACTATTCAATTTACTGCAAGATACTATATCTTCTTCAAACCCGTTCTCTATCAGTAACTTGCCATGCTCAGTATCTTTCAGCATTTTAAGTATGCTTTTGCCAAAAGACTTGTTTAATGCCTGACTGGCTTTTGCAGAGTCCGAAAGTATTAAATCTTCATTAACTTTTTCAATTTCCGAAATCAATTTACCTGCGCAAATAGAATCTTCCATAGAAAAGTTATTTGACCGTCCGGAACAAATAATTTCCAAATCCCGGTTTAACAATGCAAGATGTTTTGCCAAAGCGGTTATATTCAGGAATGCTCCTATAAAAAGCTTGGATGAAAATTTTGCTTTGGTAATTGCTTTAGTGCCGTTTGTTGTATAAAGAACAACTGTTTTACCGTTTACTATCTCAGCCGAATATTCGAGAGGGGAATTGCCGAGTGCAAAACCTTCAATCTTTTTGGTGTTGCGCTCGCCTCCCAGCAATGTTTGCCAGCCAAACATACCGCCGGAAACCTTAACTGCAAATTCTACTGTACCAACAGGAATAATTTCTTTAGCGCCGCTTTCCAGAGCTGTAATTATTGTTGTGGTTGCTCTAAGTGCATCAATTACTACTGACGTTTTACCCGTGAAATAAAGTTCATCTACACTTACCGGCGAAAAAAGGACATTTATTTTCATATTTCTCTGCTAACTTCTTAAATCTATTTTATTACAAAAGGGA
>JARLHB010000330.1 GCA_031292465.1 Ignavibacteriaceae bacterium | reverse complement strand
CGTCTGAATCTGTTATAATTGCTCTAAGATCAGACGGCATATTCTTAACTGCACCTGCAGCTGCTTCCGTAACAGTATTAAAATTTGCATCTACAAAATTACCAGATTTATTCTTTAGATACGCATAAGGCAATTTATTTTGAACTGCATATGCAAGTTCTACATATCCTAACGCACCTTCAGTTTGTTTTATTAAACCTGCAACTCCGTCATTGCCTTTACCGCCTAAACCGACAGGCCAGTTTACTGAAGTATTGTTGCCGACTTTGCTTTTCCAGTCTGAGCTTACTTTGCTTAGATAATTTGTGAAGATAAATGTTGTACCGCTTCCATCAGAACGGTGAGCAACTAAGATTGCTTTATTAGGAAGAGATACACCCGGATTTAATGCTTTAATTTTAGCATCATCCCATTTGGTAATTTTTCCAAGGAAAATATCTGCTATAGTTTTTCCGTCAAGCTTTAATTTTTTGCTTACAGAAGGAAGATTATAGCTTAATACTATACCGCCCATTACTGTAGGTATATGCAAGATTTCTGTACCGCGTTTACTCTGCGCGTCTTTTAATTGTTCTTCAGACATAGGGCCGTCGCTTGCGCCAAAATCTACTGTACCTTCCGTAACCTGTTTAATTCCTGCGCCGCTTCCGATAGCCTGATAATTAATCTGAACGCCGGTATTCTGTTTATAAACATCAAACCATTTTGAATAAATAACACCCGGGAAAGTTGCGCCGGCGCCGTTTAACTGCACCTGAGCTGATGCAGCTCCACCTAGTATTGCTATTAGGAGGGCAAGCAATGTCATAAATTTAGTTTTCATAATACGAAACCTTTTATATTGTTAATAATAAATCTCTATGTTAGAACCAGTACTATTTAGAATTCCCAGTTAAATGTAATTCTTGGAACAACATCCTGGCTGGCGCCGCCTGCTACAGGTGCAGCCTGATAATGTGTAATTTCTATATTTGGTGTAACAGCAACATTCTTAACAGGATTAAATTGTACGCCCGCAAGAATTAATCCTTTTACATCACTGATTGAAGCCGGATTTGAATTAGCTGTGTTCGGATCCAAACCATCATAACGTGCAACTACCTGAATATTATCAGTTAAATTTGCATATGCCCAGACAGAAATTCCATTTCCGCTTTGTGATGCAAGGGCAGTTGTTCCGTTAGCAGCATAATTATTTTGCTGTGATTTTATAAAGCCTTCCGCACCTATCGAGAAGCTTCCTTTTTGTCTGTAGTTTACAAAGAGCGCTCCAACAAATGCGCCGTTGTCGTCATATGCACCTGTAACGGCATCATGTTTTTTTGCCGCAGAAGCATAATCGCCATAAACTGTGATTAATAAATTTGCAGAAGGATCAAATTCTAATAAGCCATAAAATCTTTTGTATTTATCAGCTTCAGGAGCATTGCTGGAGTTGTTACCAATTTTTAACCAGTATTTTACCATACCGCCTTGATCAAATTTTCCTTTTAAGTCAATACCAATATCACGTGAAGAGACAATGCCATTTAAGTCCATAATGGTTTTTTCCAAATAACGGTGTCCCCATGCACCCTCAGAGACATCGAATGCAGGTGTAGGAGAAAGACCGAAAATAAGGTCGGAACCTTCGAAAATATTACCCCATTTTAACCACGCGTCTTTAACCATAACTCCAATCTTGTTGCCTGCAGTCTGAGAGTTTAACGACTGATCAGCTTCTAAACGGAATCTGGATGTGAAATTTTCAGCGATGGCATAATCCGTTGTAATGTAAATTCTTCTGAACTGGAAACCATTCAAATCTTTGTTAGCACCGTTATTTGTATTGGCATTATAAAAATAATCTCCAAACATTAAACCGCTAAACTTTGGAAGGCTTTTTTCTTGTGCATTGACAAGGCCGGCAAAGAGAAGGATTGTGGATAAAAGTAATGTTAGTCTTTTCATAGGTCTTTCTTTTATTTGTTAATAGATAATAGTTGATTTCATTTTCTTAAAGGGTTAAAAATCACGCCCGTAATATTATGGAGAATTATTTTTTTGTGTGTTAAGGGAATGTTACGCTTATGTTAAGAAATTGTTAAGAGGTGTATTCTGTTTTATGGTAAGGAGTTAGGGGCTGCATAATTTTGCAGCCCCTGAATATCTAATATTTAACTATTGTCTTACATATTTAACGGATAAACAAATGATATCCTTGGTTCTATCCTCTTTTGAGGCTGGTAATCAATTATATTATCATTTGAATCACGGATTGGTGTAAAAGTCCATTTGTAAACCATCGATAATAAAATATATGTATTGGGTTTATAACCGAATTCAAAATAAAAAAGTGAACGGTCATCAAGTTTAAATATTTCAGTTTCAGCGCCAATATTAACTTTGTCATAACCGGCTCTTACAACAAAAGGTAAACTTCCAGGCGACGCATTTGCTTCAAGATGCAGTACTCCGCTCATAGGAGTTTTATCTAACCTTTCATACGTGCCAAGCACATAGAATAATCCCATTGCATTTGCGTAGAGTTCGCCGAAGTAACCGTTATCGGGATTTGTCATATTTTGAAGTTTAGTTGCTTTACTGGAATAAATCCCTGAAGCGGTATCATACTGGTATCTTTCAATTTCATAAAGTGAATTGAAGTATGAGGGTATGTATTGTGCATTATTAAATCTACGTTCTAATTGTGCCGAAGCATTTACCAAACCGAGGCCGTTAAAATCTGCTTTAATACCCACAGCAGCACCTGAACCAAAATTAATAATTTTTGTAGCATCGGCATATAATTGAAGCCCGAACATTTTGGTAGTAACAAGAGGCAGCCCCAAATCAACTCCCACAATATTTATTGAACCTTTATCATCAGATAAGCTAGTATTTTGTACCTGGTTGAAAACCGTGCCTGCATATTTATTAAAATCCACTGCATAGGAAGCGCCTACGGTTAAGTTACCGATAATCGGAATACTGCCTGCGCTTGTAAATTTTAGGGGCCTTACATAACCTCTTAATCCAACAACACCTGTTTCAAGGAAATTACTGTAGATGGATTCAAATCCGAGTTCTCCCATATCTATATCTGTAACAAGCCCTATCCTTCGGGTATCAAAGCTTGGACTGTTATTATAATTTAACATTACGTTTCCATACCCCAGGGTATAATAGTCTAATGCTCCAACCTTAATAAAAACCGGATCATTTTTTGTTCCATAACGGACATACCTTATGATACTCAGGTAATCAGAAAATTCATTAAAATTTTCTTTCCTGATATTTCCATTTTTATTTATGTCAAAATTAAGATCCAGCCCTGCGCCGAAATTTCCGAAAGAAAGTTCTGGCCTTAAGTGGAAAGTATAATAAAGATCGCCGTCTATCCAGTTCATGCCAAGCCCGCCGTCAAAATTTCCCTGGCCGGGCCTTGGATAATTTTCAATTTGCGCATGAACAGATATAGCTGTAAACAGAACCGCGAAAAGTAGGAATAGTTTTTTCATTGATTAAAATCCGTTTTTAATTGATTGCCAAAAATAAGAAGTTTAGTTCTAATTTTCCTTATTTAACAGCAATATAATTTAGATATTAGGACGGGAATGGTGAATAATTATTTCATATTATTTTCCACTTCCTGAATTGGAATTCTATCAGAATTTTAATAAGATTAAGTTATTCTTTTCCAGAGATAATATAGATATAGTGGGATAAATGTAACCGGCCATAGATATGAAGCAAAGTTCATAAACCTTTATCAATATACTGATACTCCTATAACAGAATTAAAAATAAGTCCCTACTAAAAATGTAGACATTAGGAAAGTAGGTATAAGGGAAATATTATCAGGGAGGAAACATAATGGGTAGTACAAGCAATTGTATTTCGGCAGAATTCGATGACTTATTCATACCAGAAATTGGTTCTTGGGGAGAAAATAAATACAAAATAATCTATGACTATAATTCTCTTTTTTCAAAAGGGATGAAATATCGGTGGAATAATAGAGTTTATATTGATTTATATTCTGGCTGTGGGAAAGCAAAAATACGTAATACAAATAAGATACTCTATTCATCTGCTTTATTAGCTTTGAAAGTTAACGATCAATATGATAAATACATTTTTTGTGATAAGGATGAAAACAATATTAATACCTTAGCAAAACGAGTTAACAATGAGTTCCCAAATTCTAATGTTAAATATGTTTCAGGTGATTGCAATGAAAAGATAGATGATATTAATAATGAAATACCAACTCATTCAAAAACAAACACCGTTTTATCTTTTTGTTTAATAGATCCATATTCTTTAGCCATTAAATTCGATACAATAAAAAAATTAGGAGAAAGCAGAATTGTTGATTTCTTAGTGCTTTTGGCTTTTGGTATGGATGGGAAAAGGAATATCAATTCTTATATTCAAGAGAATAATAACAGAATAGATAATTTACTCGGGTTGACAGATTGGAGAGAGCGATGGAAAATTGAGGAGGAAAAAGGAATAAATTTAGTTACATTTCTTGCAAATGAATTTACAAATAAGATGGTATCAATAGGATATCGCAAAGAAACAATAAATAATTTTATTTCGATTCGCTCGGATGAAAAGAATCTTCCTTTATATTATTTGATGTTTTTCTCAAAACATCCACGTGGATATGATTTTTGGGAAAAAGTAAGAGGAAGAAACACTGAATGGGAGTTTGAATTTTAATATGGCACTTAAATCTTCGATAGAATGGACAGAATCAACCTGGAACCCCATAACCGGGTGTAACAAAATTAGCCCTGGCTGTAAGTTTTGCTATGCCGAAAGGATGGCAAAAAGATTAAAAGCTATGGGATCGGCAAATTACAAAGATGGTTTCAAATTAACTTTGCATGAACAGGTTGTTGAACTCCCGCTTACCTGGAAAAAACCGCAAACAATTTTTGTCAATTCTATGAGTGACCTTTTTCATAAAGATGTACCACTTGAGTTTATACAAAAAGTTTTTGATGTAATGAACAAAGCTTATTGGCACAAATTTCAAATATTAACAAAACGTTCCAACATTCTATTAAAATATAGCAAAAAGTTAAACTGGGGTGATAATATTTGGATGGGCGTTAGTGTCGAAAATGATACGTTTACGTACCGCATTGACCATTTAAGGGATACAGATGCAAATATTAAATTTTTATCCATTGAGCCTTTAATAGGTCCAATTACCAAGTTAAATTTGGATGGGATAAATTGGGTAATTGTCGGAGGAGAATCTGGTCCGGGTGCAAGGCCTATAAAAGAAGAATGGGTCATAAAAATAAAAGACGAATGTATCAATGCAGGCGTCCCGTTTTTCTTTAAACAATGGGGCGGCATTCGTAAGAAGAAAGCAGGCAGGTTGCTTCAAGGAAAAACATGGAGTCAAATGCCTGAACTAAAAAAGGCAAGTTAATATATCCATTATCTTCTTGTAAGCCAGCTTTCAGGATTCTGTTTGTTGCGCGAATTCCATATTTCAAAATGCAGGACACTCCCGTCCAGGCTTTCACCAACCCTGCCAATTACGCTGCCTGTACTTACATGACTTCCCTCTTTAACATAAATTTCCGAAAGATGGCTGTATACTGTACGGAACTCACCTTTGTGAGTAAGGATTAATACGCTGCCATAGCCCGGAAGCCAGTCTATTGCAGACACAACACCGTCCGATACAGCACGTACATCGGCATCGGATGAGGTTTTAATATCAATACCGTAATTTAATGTAACGGTATTAAGCTTTTCATTTCTGTTTTCCCCAAAATTACGTATAATCTTTCCGCTGCTTACCGGCCAGTTCATCCTGCCCTTTAACGCCGCAAAAGATGACATTCCCGAACCTGCCTGACCGGTAGGCAGGGCTGACAGATCTACATCATAATGCTGTTGTTCAGCAATATCAGGTTTTTCAATATTTGAGTTCGATTTTGAAGCAAGCTTCTTTGAACGGGCTTTTAACTTTTCTTTTGCAAGGCGCTCTTCTTCAGCTTTCCTTTTTAATTCGGCTTCGGCAATAAGTCTGTTTATTAGTCCCTGTATTCTAATTTCGGCATTTCTTTTAGCGTCGAGTT
>JARLHB010000329.1 GCA_031292465.1 Ignavibacteriaceae bacterium | reverse complement strand
TCAATCATTGTCTTTTCGCCAATCACAGCGCCAATATTTATAACAGAGCCCATCATAATAACACAGTTATCACCGATTTCAACCATGTCCCTGATAATAGCTCCGGGTTCTATGCGGGCTTTGTACTTTGTTAAATCTGCAAGCGGGATGGCTGAATTCCTTCTGTCTATTTCCACTTTATATTTTTTGATGAACTGCTTATTTGCGTTATAAAGAGTTTCAAAATCGTTGTTCTCACAAAATAATATTCCAAATTCATTGTTACCGAAATAGTCCATTCCGGTAAAATTTATTTTGTCTAATTCACCCTGAATAAAAATTCTGGCGGGTGTTTTCTTAACAGAATTTGATATGTAATTTATTATCTCGTATGAGTCCATATTATCTTTTGATATTTATTATTAAAGTTTATTTCCCAAATACTCTCTATGTGTGATTCAGTCATATATTTATCCTCTACAAGGATAATCTTTTTTTTTGCAGCTATATATTACTACAATTATTCGACATCTACGATGTCTGATAAATTATGGAACTACAATGTTTATAGTTCTGACAGCATAGCTTTAATTATTTCCCAAACATTACATCATGGAATGAATACAGGCCATTCTTCTGATTAACTACAAACTCTGCCGAACGTAAAATGCCTTCTGCAAATGTTCTTCTGGATGTAGCGCTGTGTTTTATTGAAAGTATTTCACCTAAACCGCCGAAATAAACCGTATGGTCTCCGGCTGCGTTGCCAAGTCTTAACGATGAGATGTTAATATCTCTGTCGCCAAAGACATCTTTAATCATTTTAGCCGTACCGGATGGCTTGTCTTTTTTAAACCTGTGGTGTGTTTCGGAAATCTCAACATCCCAGTCGGGCAGTTGTTCTTTTGCCAGTTCGGTAAGCTTTAAAAGAATCTGAATGCCTACGGAATAGTTGTAGCTCTGAACGACGGGTATTCCTTTTGAAATTTCTTTCAGGCTGTTTATCATTTCATCTTTAAGTCCGGTGGTTGCAATAACCAGCGGTACTTTAAACTTTTCTACATAAGAAAGGGTTTTACTAAAAACATCGGGTAAAGAGCAGTCAACTATCACATCCGGTTTTTCGGTAAATACTTCGCCCTTAACATCGTATTCGAATACAAGTTTATACCCTTTTTCTTTGAATACATTTTTAACCTCACAGCCTAATCTGCCATCTGACCCGATTAAGCCGTACTTTAATTCTTTGTTCATTTTTCTTTCCGGATTTATTAAGCTGATAATTTTTTCATCTCTTCATCAAGCCTTTTCTCAGCTTTTGCCGTAGCAGGAACCAGAGGCAGACGAAGAATGTTTTCACACAGCCCTAATTTGTTCATTACATATTTTACGGGGATTGGACTAGTTTCTACAAATAAAGCATTCATCATGCTTATATATTTTTTGTTCAGCCCGCGGGCCCGGACAAAATCATTTTGCAAAACAGCATCGGTAAGTTTCTTTAATTCTTTAGGGTAGGCATTTGAGAAGACGGATATAACTCCTGCCGCTCCAAGCGCCATAATAGGAAGAGTTTCGTTATCATTCCCGGAATAAATAGCCATATTTTCGGGTTTGATTGCAATAAGATTGGCTATCTGCGAGATATTGCTACATGCTTCCTTAACCGCCACTACGTTTTTACATGACTCTGCAATTTTAACAACTGTTTCAGGCAATACATTCATCGCAGTTCTGGAAGGTACATTATACAATACTATAGGAAGAGGAGTCCTTTCAGAAATATACTTATAATGTTCAATCAGGCTTTCCTGCGTTCCTTTATTATAATATGGATTTACAATCAAAACTGCATCAGCCTTTAATTCTTCTGCAATTTTATTCAGTTCTACAACTTTTCTTGTATCATTTGTGCCCGTACCGACTATTATTTCAGCTTTGCCTTTAACTTCTTCAATTACAGTTTCAATTATTTTCTTTCTTTCATCAATGCTAAACACAGGTGATTCCCCTGTTGTACCAAGGACTACAATCGCATCTACTCCGCCCTCAACCTGCTGGCGGCATATTCTCCTTAATGTAGCATAATCTACATTAAAGTCCTTATCGAACGGTGTAATCAGGGCTGTCCCGACTCCCTTAAACATTACTCACTCCTTAGCCAAAGGCTCTATATGAAAAAATAAAGAATCAGATTTTAAAAGATAAACTCTTTAAAAAGTAAATGCAAGAAATGGAAATGTATATGTGGTTTGGGTGATAATAATTTGTGAGAAGCGATTCTGCAATAAAAATTATCATTTAGAAATAAATCGGGACACATTAATAAATATTCAACTATGTATCACTCCTTCGGAGTTTTTAATTCGCTCCTATTATTCATTGCTATAATATTTTCATCCCTTCGGGATTTGGTTATTTGTTTTTGCTGCTTACAATAAGATTAAATTTGTTTTAAGAACTCCAAAGAAGTGACATTTATATATTGAATAGTTTAACTCTCATCCCTTCTGGATTTGCTTATTTGTTTTAGTGCGCACTAAAAGTGTAATTTGTTTTAAGAACTCCGAAGGAGTGATATTATTATAGGAAATTGTTTAACCAGAAAAATGAAACCTCGAAGAGGTGACATTATATTATTCTAGCCAATCAAATAAATATTTTTCGTCGTACACAATTTCATATTTTCTCAAAAAATCGAGATATTCCTCCCTAAATGTTTTTGTCCTATGATGTTCTTCCTGTTTTAAGATATACTCATAGACAGCTTGAATGTGTGAATTAGAATATGAAAAGGCACCGTACCCTTCCTGCCATGAAAATTTGCCACAAACTAATTTATTCTCATTAACAAAGTTGGTCGAGTTATTTTTTATATCTCTAACCAGATCAGATATCGCCATGGATGGTCTCAAACTTATAAATGCATGAATATGATCCTGTGCACCATTTACAATAATCGTTTTTTGTCCTTTGCCATTAATGATACCTGCAATATATTTATATAGAGTATCTTTCCACTCTACAGAGATAAGGTTTTGTCTGCCTTTTACTGCGAAAACTACTTGTATATATACTTGTGAAAATGTACCAGCCATAATTGTAACTCTCCTTTGGAGTTTATGTCTCGTAATTTTATTAATCGGTTATAATATTATTAGCTCTTCGGAATCTGTTTATGCAAAAATATAAATTATTATAATTTATTGATATGAACATCCGGGAAATTATTAAAAGCATTTAAGTCCGTTAAATAACCTATTCTGTTTCTTGCAGTATTACACTAAAAGGGATATATTTAATTAGTTTAAAATGTTAGTGATACTTTTATAACAACTATTAAATTATATCATGAAAAATCTCCAATTATTATTTTTCTTTCTAATTTTATCATCTTCTACCCTGTTATTTCCCCAGCAAAACGGATTTATAAAGACTGACGATGGGGTAATTCAATATATAACCTATGGTAGCGGGTACCCAATTTTAATTATTAACGGCGGGCCTGGAATGAATTGCGAAGGTTTTGCATCACTCGCGGAATTGCTGAAAGGCAATAATCAAATTATACTGTACGACCAGAGAGGAACCGGTGAATCCAAATTGATAAAGGTGGATAGCACTACCGTAACAATGGATTTAATGGCTAAAGATATCGAAACTTTACGTACTCATTTGAAGATAAAAGACTGGATTGTACTTGGCCATTCTTTCGGCGGAATTCTTGCAACGTATTATGCTTCCAAATACCCAGAAAGTATAAACGGGATGATCTTATCAAGTTCCGGCGGGATTGATATGGATCTATTTACTAAAGTGGGCAATACAATAAAATCAAGGCTAAACAAATCGGAAAAAGACTCTCTGGACTATTGGAATAAGAAAATAGATAGCGGAGACACAACTTATTATGCCAAATATCAAATGGCAAAAGCCCTTGCTCCCGCCTACCTGTATGATAAAAAGTACGTTCCCCTTATTGCAGAAAGATTAACCCAAGGCAACTCTGAAATTAACGGACTGGTTTTTAAGGATTTATTCAGAATTAAATATGATTGCAAAGGACCTTTGAGAAATTTTAAGAAACCTGTACTAATTATTCAGGGCAGGCAGGATATTATTACGAAAAACATAGCCGATAAGGAACATTCGGTATTAAAAAACTCAAGAATTGTCATTATTAACAAATGTAGTCATTATGGCTGGCTGGAACAAAAAGATAATTATATAAGCGCATTGGAAAATTTTATAAGATCAACACCTAAAGGATAGTTTGTAATTATTATTGCATTCATTTTACATAAGGTTTTGGAGTTTTATTCCTTTTATATTTTCCAAATTTACTTTTACAAATATTAGTTTATTTCAGTATTTTTAAGCCGGTTATTCAAGCACAAATATATCATAATAAATAAAGTACAAGGAGCATCTTTATGTTTAAGGAATTTAAAAACTTTGCACTTAAAGGAAATGTTATTGACATGGCTGTTGGTATAATTATTGGCGCAGCTTTCGGTACGATAGTTAAATCACTTGTAGATGATATTATAATGCCGCCTATAGGTCTTTTGGTAGGTAACGTGGACTTTTCGCAATTGTTTGTTGTTCTTAGAGAAGGTACAAAATTACATGGCCCTTATGCAACTGTTAAAGATGCGGCCGCTGCCGGAGCAGTAACTTTAAATTACGGTGTATTTATTAATTGTGTAGTAAGCTTTTTGATAGTTGCTTTTTCGGTTTTCTTAATGGTTAAAGTTTTTCAGAAAGTAAAAAGCCTTGATACTGTAATTGTACCGGAGCCGGTAACTAAAGAATGCCCTTATTGTTTCTCGAAAATTCCTAAAAAAGCTACTAAGTGCGGCTTTTGTACATCTGTGCTTCCATAAATATTTTGTGTGTAAACTATTGTTAAATACAATAACAACCGGCTAACATTTTATTACAGGATTTATCAAAGCAAGTCATTTAGACATAAAGAATTAACATAATCATAAAAATCATTTTAATCAGTGGTTCAGATATTATTAACTTGCAATCATGCAGCTAAGTTTTTAATTTCAACTTATGATTAATACGCCACTATGAATTATGATTCGGCCAGGGGCTGTTTTTATATGGGGTCACTAATATTACAATTCGAAGATAAAATATTTTGCAATAATTTTATAATTGTGCAGTTAACAATGGGGTTCCTATGAAAATATTTATACTGGCTTCCCTTTTCATACTTGTAAACATCGCCTTTGCCCAAACTCCGGATACAATTACTGTAGAGACGCAACGTATAAAAGGATTTGGCCCATTCCCCCATTCATTTGGTATACTCCAGTCTATGCCGTCGGAGAGCCCCTGGATAAAAGCAACCCCTAAAATAAAAGGCGTCCCTGACAGCCTATCAGGTTTAGTATTGTTTGTTGAACAGGCAGATTTTATGCAGTACACATATCAGAATTATTTTGCAGGCAATATATCAGAAGAACATTATAATTCCTGCAAAAAAGACTGGAACTGGAATCCTGATTCTGTTGAATATACAAAGGACTTAGTAAAAGTAAATATTGCAATTGCTGCAGGATATGATAGAAATGGAAATCTTGTGATATTGGCTGACAGGAACAACAATTATGATCTGAGCGATGATGAATATTATAAAGTTCCTGCCAAAATTCCCGGACAGGATTTTTGGGGAAGGTATAATGATTTACTCCCCATTATTGTTAAATATGAGTATTACAACGGTAAAGAAATTAAAAAAGATTCGACCTGGTTATATCTGGATTACGGCTTTATCAATTATAAAACTGACAAAAAAGACAACCCGATTCAATTATCAGATGTTTTTGCAGAACATCACCTGGGAGAATTTAATTTTGACGGTAAAAATTATTTTATCGCATTAAGAAGCGACAGGGCTGTATTTCATAATTTCTATTTCGTAAAAGTTTGGGAGAAGGATAAAGACGACCAGAGTAATATGGAGCAGGGTCAGCAAAAAGGCGAATTATTAAAGATTGGAAATTATTATTTCAAAATTGCAAAATTAAGCGCCGATGGGAAACATGTAACGCTTGTAAAAGAAAGCAGTGTAGAGCAGAAAGGCGGAAACCAGGTCGGCTTAAAAGCGCTTAATATTTCTTCAAAATCAATAAGCGGGAAAAACATAGATTTGAAAAATTATCATGGCAAAT
>JARLHB010000328.1 GCA_031292465.1 Ignavibacteriaceae bacterium | reverse complement strand
TAAAAATAAACCGACTTTACTACCGGTCATTTCCAATTGTTTTAACGTAATACCTGAGTAAGCCAACAACTGAGGCCCAAGGTATTTTATGTATTCATCATTTAGTTTCTTCTGAAATTCAGGGATGTTTGTCCCTTGTTTTAGAAATAAATATGTATACCATTGAGATTCAAGCCATGAAGGATTTCTACTGCTATTTATAGATGATAATGAACCCATGAAATCAAAATGGAAATGTGCTTCACTTGGAAAATTTTTGATTACACCTGTCACTGTATAATTATCATTCTTGTCCAGATTGAGTATTTTACCAAGCGGATTGGCATCGCCAAAATATCTGCGTGCAGTTGTTTCAGTTAACACCACAGTTCCGGGTTGAGCCAGGGCAGTTTTAGCGTTACCCTTTATAAATTCCGCGGTAAATACTTCAAAGAAAGTTGAATCCGCATACAAGAAATGCTTTTCATTATAAATCTTTCCACCATACCTTACCACAGGGCTGTTGCGCTGTGCCCAAATCCTTGTGTAAGTTTCAACTTCTGGACAGTCTTTATACAGTGTCTCGCCAAGCGGGGCTGCTGTCATAGCGAAACTTAAGTCCTGTTTATTTACTTTACCGGCACCATAAACACGATAAATTCTGTCGGCATTCTTATTAAACCTGTCATAACTCAGCTCATCTACTACCCATAAAGATATTAGTATACATGCGGCAATACTTATCGCAAGGCCGACTATGTTAATGGAAAAATATCCTTTGTGTTTAACGATATTTCTAATAGTTATTTTTAAATAGTTTTTTAACATTATTTATACTCCTTATCAAATACTCTATTCGTACTTCAAAGATTTTATCGGGTTTGCTGTAGCCGCTTTTATTGCGTGTACGCTTATTGTAAGCCATGCTATCACTAAGGCTGATATTCCGGAGATGATAAAAGCCCATATAGATATTTCCGACCTGTATGCAAAATTTTGAAGCCATTTATCCATAAAATAATATGCAACTGGCCATGCTATAATGTTTGCAAGTATAACCCAGAATGAAAATTCTTTTGAAAGTATAAATACTATCTCCGGAACGGTGGCTCCAAGCGTTTTCCTTATGCCTATTTCCTTTGTCCTTTGTTCGGTAACAAAAGCTGCCAGCCCGAATAGCCCAAGGCACGCAATGAATATCGCAAGGAAAGAAAATATACCGGCTACCGTACTGGTCGCTTTTTCCGAATCATACAAGCGGGCAATATGATCGTTTACAAAGACATAGTGAATATTTTCCCTGCCCGCAAATTTGTGCCATGTATTTTTCATATATTGTAACGTACTCTCTATATTGCCGGCCTGCACTTTTAAATTCATACAATATCCGGGCTGGGGAGGGGTACCAAGGTGAAAGACTAAAGGCCGTATTTGCTGATGAAGTGATTCATAATTAAAATCTTTCATCACACCGATTATTTTATATGTGCCCGCCTCTCCTTCAACATCTTTCCTGCCAACTCTGTTAAGCTCTTTACCGACAGGATTATTTAAACCGAATTCGTTAACCGCGGCTTGATTTATTATCACAGCGTTGGAATCCGATGGAAATTCCTTTGAAAAAAATCTGCCGTCTTTCATTCCGATTTGAAATGCATTCAGAAAATCATAATCAGCATAAATTTCCTGAAATGATAATAGATTTTCCCCTGTCCTTTTATTAAACAAATAACCACCGCCCGGTATGCCTGTTGTAAATAGATATGATGATAAGCTTACTGATGAGATATTGGAATTTTTTAACAAATCCTGTTTGAATGGTTCAGCCCTATCTCCCAGAGTACTAATATTTGTTATTGATACTAAATTTTCCTTATTAAATCCCAGATTCTTATTCTGTACATATGCAAGCTGATTTTTAATAATAATTGTACTTATGAGAAGTGTAATTGATACGGCAAATTGAAAGACCACAAGTATATTTCTGGCTCTGCCTTTTCTGCTTCTTTTATTATTAGAGGGTTTTAACATCTGAGCCGGCTGAAATGATGACATATAAAAAGCTGGGTAGCTGCCTGCAATAATTCCAACAATAATAGTGAAGCCAATTATTGCCGGTATTGTTAATAGATTATTAAAATATTCCATTTTTAATTCTTTCCCTACCAGAGAATTGAACGCGGGGATTATAACTTCCAGCAGCCCTAACGCAAGTAATACCGCAAATGCACACATAAGAACAGACTCTGTTACAAATTGTACTATAAGCTTTAATTTGTCGGATCCAAGCGTTTTTCTTATACCCACTTCTTTGGAACGCTTTTCTGACCTGGCTGTCGAAAGGTTCATAAAATTTATAACCGCCACCAAAAGAATTGCAAAAGCAATTGCCGAGAATATATATACATACATTATATCGCCTGATCTTTCATTACCCCATTCCGTATTCGGATCAATACCATAAGTACGGTATGATTGTAAGTATATTGAAGTTAACGGCTGTATAAATAATTTATAAGAAATTCCCTGTGATGATATTTGTTTTATAGGCATACCAAGAAGTTTTTCAATTTCAGGGGCTACATATTTTATTACATAACTATTTAACTTCCCTTCAAATACTTTAGGATCGGTTCCTCTTTTCAAAACGATATATGTTGTATACGAGGAATTTAACCATCCTCCGTTTTCGTTTTCAGGTATTGTTGACATAGACAGGAAAACATCGCAACCGAAATGAGAATTATACGGGAAATCCTGAACAAGCCCTGTAACCTGGTAAGTATTGTTCTTTGAATCGGTTATCATCTTACCAACAGGATATTCATTGCCAAAATATTTTTTTGCTGCGGTTTCGGTAAGGACTATAGAATATGGCTTACTTAATGCTTTCTTTGCATCCCCGGCTAAAAACTTCATTGTAAAGACATCAAATATTGAAGAGTCGGCAGTATATATACTATATTCTCTAAAAACTTTATCTTTATATTTAAATACATAATCGCCCGTATATCCTATTCTTGCATAATTTTGTACCTCGGGATACTCATGCATCAACACTGGCCCCATAGGAGCTGCCGTTTTTGCATTTGTATTCTCCTTGCCGTTAAATGTTATTTTCACGTAAACCCTGTATATCCGATCTGAATTCTTATTATACCTGTCGTAACTCAATTCATCTTTTACAAAAAGAGAAAGAATAATAAAACAAGTTATACCCGCAGCAAGGCCCAAAATATTTATCAGGGAATAGACCTTAAATCTTAAGATGTTTCTTACTGCTATTTTTAAATAATTTTTTAACATTTCCTTCTCTTAATAATAATATATGGCATTAAAGCTATTTCTCAATCCAGCCGTCTTTTAATTTTAATATTCTGTTACCGTAAGCTGCATTTGTTTCAGAATGAGTAACCTGTATAATTGTTGTACCCTGTTCATTTAATTTTTTCAATATCTCCATTATTTCTTTCCCCTGGTCGGAATGAAGATTACCGGTCGGTTCATCGGCAAGTATTAACTTAGGCTGTGCAATTATTGCCCTTGCAATAGCAACAAGCTGCTGCTGCCCGCCGGAAAGCTGGCTTGGAAATAAATCCTTTTTAGCAACCATATTAAATCTATCCAGTGTTTCTGCTACCCTGTTTTTTCTTTCATCAGATTTAACTTTCTGATACAGCAGGGGCGTTTCCAAATTCTCATATACCGTAAGTTCGTCAATCAGGTGGTAACTCTGGAAAACGAATCCTATGTACATTTTATGAAGTTCGGACAGCTTCTTTTCGCTCATCTTATGAACCGGCTCATCAAAAAAATAGTATTCTCCTTCCGAAGGCACATCCAGCATCCCAATAATATTCAGTAAAGTTGATTTACCGGAACCTGAAGGCCCCATAACAGATACAAATTCGCCTTCTTCAATTTCAAGATAAATGATTCTAAGAACATAGGTCTTTATAATCTTGTTGCTGTAGAAATTTTCTATATTTTTTAGTGTTATCATGTTTTCTCCTTTAGCAATGCGCAAAGAGCATG
>JARLHB010000032.1 GCA_031292465.1 Ignavibacteriaceae bacterium | reverse complement strand
ATACCAGGCATTTAAACCTGGCTTTCCATCATCGGTTCTGAAATATCCTGAAGATACAGGAACACTGCTTTCGGGAGGACGATGCAGCATATAATCGGTTACCGGGCAAACCATTATTGCCGGACCAAACATATACTGGTCATCAATTGAGTATGTATTTTTGTCGCCCGGAAAATCCATTGGCAATCCTCGCATCATTGTATATGCATTATGGGTTACCATCCGGGCAACAGAGTAAATGTACGGCATTAATCTGTATCGCAGATTTATATACTTTTCCTGTACATCATACGCCCAATATCCTTTTGAACCAAAATTATAGATTTCGCGGGGAGTGGACGTTCCGTGCGATCTGAATAACGGACAAAAAGTTCCAAACTGAAACCAGCGGACATATAATTCCTGATACGAAGGATTGGCCACCCCCTGAGGATAAGATTCATTACGCGCATAAAACCCGCCTATATCGGTTGTCCAGTAAGGAATGCCTGACATGCAGAAATTTAATCCTCCCGAAATCTGATTCCGGAAAACATCCCATTTCCCTTCAATATCCCCCGACCAGGTAGAAGCGCCATAACGCTGCTGGCCCGCAAAAGACGACCGGGTTAAAATAAATACACGTTTGTCTGAAGATGTCTTACGCTGATTCTCATATACTCCCCTGTTCGTTTGGAGCGGGAAAGCATTCCGGAATCTTTTCAAACTCCCTAAGTATGTCTGGGTAGAATCAATTTTTCCCTGCCTGTCACCTTGTTCAGGCTCTGTTGCATCCAGCCACCAGGCATCAACACCTATGGAAAACAGGTTCTTGTTCATGTATTTCCAATAAATATTACGGGCCTGAAGATCAAATGCGTCATAGACACGAATACGCGCTTCGTTTGGCCATGTATTAAAATCGTATAGAAGTCTTTGACCCTTCAGTTCTTTATAAATGGCTGTATTTTCGCCAAACGATGGCCATACGGAAATCATAATATGCGCATTGTTTTTATGTATTTTCTCAATCATTTCTTTAGGATTGGGATATAAGGGATTTCCAAATTCAGTGGAATTCCAGTTTTCCGTTTCACCCCAATACCGCCAATCCTGAACTATATTATCAAGCGGAACCTTTAAGCTTCTAAATTTCTCAACAACTCCAACAATTTCATCCTGACTTGTATAACGCTCCCGGCACTGCCAGAAACCAAATGCCCATTTGCCATACATGGGTGACTGTCCGGTAAGGTCGCGGTATCCTGCAACAACACCGTCAGGAGTTAATCCGTAAACAAAATAATAATCAATGCAGTCCCCGATTTCCGATTCGAAAGATGTCCTGCCTGTATCATCTGAGAAGTGAGAAGATGAGTAATTATCCCACAGAAGGCCATAACCTTTGGTTGACAGCATAAACGGATTGGCAACAAACATGTTGGATTGTTTTAATGTTACTTCATGGTTCCGGTAGTTCATAACACCTTTTTGATCCTGACCGAGCCCGTAAATTCCTTCTTCATTACTTAACTTAAAATTTTGTTTTACAGCAAATGTTTTTTTGTCTACATCAAGTGTTGGAACAAACATTGCCGGGGTTTCAGCTTCACTTAAAAGCTGATGATCTTTAAGATCATAAAAAGCAATTAGTCCATTACCAATGTTTAAAGTAATCTTTAGAGACGAAGTTCTTACAGTTATAACGTTTTTATTTTCATATACTTTAAACTTTGTCTTTTCGGGCGCTTTTATTACTGAAAGACTAACTTTTGGTTTTATTACTCCTGATGGGAATTTTACAATCCTTATAATTTTAGAGCTGAAGACTTCAACATTGAAATTAATTGTACTTGTTTTTATCAAGACTGTTTGATCTTTTATTTCGTATTCATGGCCTATTGCATTAATTTGCAATGAAAATAACAGTAAACAGACAATTGTAAAAAGGTATTTTCTCATTTTTTGATTTAAGTACTATTAAATAAATATTTTAGGTTATACTATTTTATAATTCAACATATTGTAATTATTTATGACTTATGGTTTAGTGAGTTTGTCTAATTCAATTGCAATACTTATATGTTCTCCTACATTTAGATTAATTCTTCTCACTATTTGTCCCTGATACGACGGAGCTATTCCGGCATTTTCTGGAATTGATTTACGTTAAATTATTTTCACTTATTACTTATCAAACTTTACTGTTTTACCGGTTTCAGCTGACTTCTTAGCTGCTTCAAGAATTTTGATTACTAGGACATTATTTTCAATTGAGTACAAGCCGAAATCCGGCACTTTTATTTTCCCATTTATAACATCAGCGAAATAAGAAAAGGGATCCTCATATACAGGAACATCTTTTGATGTAACATCTATAGTTTTCTCTTTATTCATACTCCGGTTTCTTAAATGCATTGTGCTGTTATCTACATTAATTATATAGCCGGAGACGCCGTATATTTCCATATCCTTCCTGTTAAAAGGCCAGTTCCATGACGGCATTAATACACATTGTGCATTAGGATAATCAATTATAATTGTTGCATCATCGTCCACTTTCGGATAAACATCAGGCTTAAACTGCCGGGTAACGGCAGTTACAGAAACAGGCCCCTGCCCTTTCTCCAGACATGTCATTAAATTTGCTCCATAGCAGCCAAAATCATTTAATGCGCCTGCCCCGTTCTGAACAGGATCAGTTAGCCAGTCCAGAAATTCCTGATTTACACCTATTTCTTTCGGGCCCTGGTGCCCATCATGTACTATTACTTTTCGTACGCTACCGACAAAATCACTATCATTAACAAGCAGGAATGATTTTGCTGTGCTTGGATACCAGGAAGTTTCATAATCAGTGAGTAGATGGATATGATACTTTTTGGCAAGCTCCGCCATTCTTTCTGCTTGCTTAACCGTGGTAGCCAATGGTTTTTCAACCATTATATTTATTCCCCTCGGCGCGCAAACCTCCACAACCGCCGCATGGTCCAGAACGGAACCGAATGCAGCAATGGCTTCTGGTTTTACAGCATCAAGCATTTTATCCAAGTCATCATAAATAAGCTTCGGATCGAAATTGTATCTTTTTGCATACCGTAAAGCCATTTCACGGTTGGGCTCATAAATTCCCACCAAATTAAAATCTGATTTAATCATCCTTCCAAAGTAGAATGCAATATGACCGTGTGTCATTCCGGCTATTGCTAAACGTATTGGTTTTTCCATAGTAGTTTCCGCCTGTAAATTTGCAAATGCAATTACAATTGCTGAGACACAGATTAAAATATTAGTAAATAGTTTCATGGTAATTTATTTATTAAAATTTTCACTAATTTATTTAAAGAACTTAACTGTCTAAGATTAATTTAAGTTACGCAAAAATTAATAATTGGTTAAATAGCCCCGTCGTTTACGGCGGGGGTTTGTATTAAGAATAAATCGTTGGCTTTAGCCACATAATAACGGCTAAGATGCGGCTAAAGCCCGGTGTTTTGAGTT
>JARLHB010000327.1 GCA_031292465.1 Ignavibacteriaceae bacterium | reverse complement strand
TTCGTGAATTATCATATTCTCTTCTACAAAACTATACAAAACATATGCTTCTTCTATTACTTCTTTTATTAAAGGCAATGCCCATTCAATTAAATCAAACAAATAATCTTTAACATCTACCGGGTTATCGACAACCTCCACAAATACGTTCTTTTCCTTTTCCCTGTTCTTTATGCCCTTTGGCAAGGGAATAGATAACTGCCCTTTCTTTTCAACAACATCTTCCAGTTGAGAAGCAAGATATACCAACTCCGCCAAATATGGATATAAACGATTCTTATTAAATTCTTCTCTGTAATGCTTCAATCCGGAAAGAATTTTATACTGGTTTATTTCAATATCTGCTTCTTTGGAGCAAAACGCGTCTAAATTTAATTGTTTCATAACATCACCAATTGTTTATGTATGAATGAGCAAATACTATACCATTCAATTTCCAAATGAAAACAAACCGGATACTTATAATATTTTTCTATTTTGAGACTAAACTATCAATTTGGGAAATAATAACTATATATCGAATTTAATTCCCTGTGCTAAAGGCATTTCGCTGCCGTAATTTATAGTATTAGTCTGCCTTCTCATATAAGCTTTCCATGCATCGGAGCCTGATTCCCTGCCGCCTCCGGTTTCTTTTTCACCGCCAAAAGCGCCGCCTATTTCTGCTCCGGATGTACCAATATTAACGTTTGCAATCCCGCAATCAGATCCTTCAGATGAAAGGAATTCCTCGGCTTCTTTCAGGTTATTTGTAAAAATAGAAGAAGATAAGCCCTGTACAACATCATTATGAAGCTTAATAGCTTCACTTACACCACCGCTGTATTTAATAAGGTACAATATTGGTGCAAAGGTTTCTTCCTGAACAATTTTAAAATCGTTCCCGGCTTCTACGATTGCAGGCATAACATAGCAGCCTGATTCATGTCCTTTCCCTGACAATATTTCACCGCCGGAAATTATACTGCCGCCTTCTTCTTTTGCCTGTTCCAGTGCATTACGGAACATTGTTACAGCTTCTTTATCAATCAACGGCCCTACATGATTATTTTCATCTAACGGATCGCCTATTTTTAATCCATTATATGCCTTAACCAAAGCATCCTTCATTTTATTATACACAGATTCATGAATAATAAGCCTCCTGGTGGAAGTACAGCGCTGCCCGCAGGTACCAACTGCGCCAAAAACCACTGCCGGCAGGGCAAGTTTCAGGTCGGCATCAGGTGTTATAATAATTCCGTTGTTTCCGCCCAATTCAAGAATAGCTTTACCAAATCTGGCTGCTATAATCTCTCCGGCATGTTTGCCCACTTTTGTAGAACCGGTTAAAGAGACAAGGGGTATCTTTTTATCATTTAATAACCTTTCACCGATAGTTGCCCCCCGTCCAATAATCAGTGAGAAAATTCCTTCCGGCAGATTATTATCTTTTATTACTTCGCCTATTATGTTTTGTACTGCAATTGCAGACAGGGGCACTTTTGATGAAGGCTTCCATAAGGTTACATCTCCGCATACAGCAGCAATCATTGCGTTCCATGAATAAACAGCCACCGGAAAATTAAATGCTGAGATAACGCCCACAATACCAAGTGGATGATATTGATCGTACATACGGTGGTTTGCTCTTTCTGATGCCATAGTAAAGCCATATAATTGCCTTGATTGGCCGACTGCAAAATCGCATATATCAATCATTTCCTGCACTTCGCCTAATCCTTCTTGTAATGATTTTCCCATTTCGTAGGAAACAAGCCTGCCAAGGTCTTTCTTATACACTCGAAGTTTAAGGCCGATTTGCCTAACTATTTCCCCTCGTTTGGGAGCAGGTATTTTCCTCCACTGCAGAAATCCTTTTTCCGCCTGCTGTACTACTTTTTCATAGTCATTTTCAGAGGACTGATAGACAGAAGCAATATACTTACCGTCGGTTGGAGAATATATTTTTAACTCGCCCTGGTTTTCAGTTTTGAGCCATTGCGTACCCGTACATGAGCCAAGGTTTTTTTCTTTAATCCCTAATTCCTGAAGAAAATCCATTTCGCCTCCATCATATTTATTATTTTTGTAATAATCTGCGGGCTCTTATTACTGCTCATCCCCCTGCAATAATGTTTCGTATCAACAAATTAAAAAGTAATTATTCCCCTACTTTTTAATAATATAAAAATTACCTCGAACTATAGAAAATATAAGCTGTGCATTTTTTGATGCTTTCCGGTATTTCTGCTGTTTTACTTAGAAATACCAAATGCTTGTGTAAATTGTATGAAATAAAAAACCGAAAATCAATAAACTTATAAGAAATACGGAAATAATTTATGAATGCAAACAGGCAAAAATTAGCAGATATATTACATTAATAATAAAACGTAAAGCTTGTAATGTATTGTTTTATAATATGTTACTCTCTATTTCTTTAAAACGAAGTTAAGATAATAACATTAGTAGGCCCATGTCTCTTTAAGCACACGGACATTAAATTCCTAATAATTTAATTTATACTTAAATCTCTTATCCAGATATTCCTGT
>JARLHB010000326.1 GCA_031292465.1 Ignavibacteriaceae bacterium | reverse complement strand
GAATTTTAGCAGTATGAATGCGGCTGTTTCTGCCGAAGCCCATAGTTCCCTTAAATACTGTAGCTCCGGCCAGCCCAGCTTTTCTGGCTTCAAGAGTAATTTTTTCATAAACGGTAATATGCTCAAGCTTATCCGATTCCCCCACAAAAATCCTGATTAATTTTGCTTCACCATTTAATTCCAATTTAACCTCCGGCTAAGATTTTTCCAAGAATATAAGCTAAAAACACTGCCGCAAAGGAAAGCACTACATTTAATATAATATTTGTCCCGGCTAAAAGATACTCGGAATCTTTGAACAGTTTAATAGTTTCAAAAGAAAAAGTTGAAAAGGTTGTAAGCCCGCCGCAAAAGCCGGTTGTTAATAATATTCTCATTTGCGGGCTTATTAATTCATTGCTGTCAAGGTAAAACATAACAAACCCGATTATAAAGCTGCCTACTACATTAACTATTAACGTACCAAAAGGCATTGTTGCAGGAAGGAATTTGTAAACTACATTTGAAGTCCAATATCTAGCAGCGCCTCCTACTGCTGCCCCAACACAAACAAGTATATAATTTTGCAACTTATTCACTCCAGTCTTGTATAATTACTATTTGAACCCGTTGTGTGAATTAGGAATAGATTATATAAATTTATTGCATACTTCGACCTCCCCTTAATCCCCTCCTTAGCAAGGAGGGGAGCGGCTTTAGCCGGGGGTGGTTTAATTATTGACAATTTCTTTTCCCAATTCACACAATGGCTCATTTAAATACTTTTATAAACTACGGTAGGAGTCATCAGTCCGGTTTGAAATATGGACGGTTCAAAGGCGAACTCCATCGCCCATACAAAAATATTTGCGAATTGTTATTAAATCAATAGCTGAATAATGCTGGTTAATTATTCACTTTTATTTCTATAAGCTTTTTAATTATACTTACGTCCCTTTGCTTTCTAACCTCAATGGCTATTCCCCTGCCCTCCATATATTTTTTAGAACCGAGTAGTTCGTTCATTATTTCCTTTGGTAAATCGCTTTGTTCTGCAGCTGATACTGCCTTATCGCCAAAGACAAATGAAACTCTGAAGTATCTATCATATGCAGAGATGAAGAACAAATTTCTTTTTTTGAGAAAGGTTTTTAACGTCCAGCCGTATTTTGCACCGTAATATTTCCATTCTTCTACTATGCAGGGGAAATTATCTGAAACATAGCGCTTTATATCTGTAAGATACTTATAAGATACTCCCAGAGCCTCTGCAAGCAGTTTATCATCGGGCATAACCGCTTTATCGGTAAAAATATTTGCTCCCATTATTTACCTCCCTTTAGATTTAGTTTCGCTACGGCATACTGCAAATTATTTATAGAACGCGCCTATTTATTTTCCTTTATAAACAAAACAAACAACACGGCACCAAATAAGGATATAAAATCAAATATATAAGTCATTGACAAGTCCCTGCCAGGCCTTTTAATTTCATTACAATAATAAGAATACTAATAGACAGCGCCATAAGGATACAAAAAGTTAACATTAACGGAGTAAGGATCAGGCTCAATGGCCTCTTCTTTAGAAGAAGAATTGCCGTAATTATAAGAGCAGGCAGGAATATTGATAAATCCAGCACGTGCACCGGATTGGTAAATATTCCCCCGTCTGATAAACTTTTTGGTATTGTTCCCCCGGCAATAGCAGGCACTATTTCCTTAAGCCAGGTAAGATAAAATAAACATGCTATAATAATGAAGAACACGCCTATTGTCCTGGCAGGAATTTTAACAGGGAACTGAATACCGAAATTACTTTTAGTTTGGGTAATCAGGAAGTAAATAAAAGAGTAGAAAGACAGTCCGAGTATGAAGCAGTATACCAAAAATAAGCCGTTAAAATGCACATCAAAGCAATAGATTGCATATGTGTAAATAATAAAAACGTTTATTCCGCCCCAAATTGTTATGCTTGTTTTATTATGCTTGTACGCCAATAAGGATGTCAGCAATAGTAACGGCACAATAAGGAACAGGTCAACCATATCCTGCCCTATTGCCTGCACATACCAGTTGAATGTTTCCCTTGCATAAGTGCCGGGAACAAATAAACCGTAATAACTATTTATTATTATTAATACAGCAAGTGGTAAAGAAAGGTATAAAATAGTTCTATCTTGTTTGTATTCGCTCATTTTTCTATATGTTTTATTTTAGCTGGAATAATTTAAGAATTACTTTAAGCAGAAGCCATACGGGAGGAAATTATTGGGATATAAATATATTTTCCGGCAAGAGACTAAAGCCCTGCCGGAAAAATATTTTGATATAGATTTTTATTTTTATAATCGACCTGATAATTATTTTAATAAAACCATTTTCTTAACATTCCTAAATTCGCTTTTGCCGTCCGTACTTTTTACATAAATCATATATAAATAAACTCCGCTGGCTAGTCCTGTTGTATTGAAGTTTACTTCATAATAGCCTGCAGCCTTTTCCTCATTTAGTATTTCTTTCACCTTCTGGCCAAGTACATTATATATCTCAATCTTTACATTGCTGTTAAACGGCAACGCATACCTGATTTTAGAACTCGGATTAAACGGGTTTGGATAATTCTGGTAGAGTTCATAAGCTATAGGAATATCTTTACTAATTCTATCTGTTCCTGTAACTGTCGAGACTGTCATTACTTCCGACCAGGATCCTGTTCCTGCTATATTGCTTCCACGGACTCTCCAGTAAAACGTGGATGTTACCATTCCATAATACATCGAAACCGTGTCACTTACATTAGTTGTATCCCAATACACTGTTCCGAAATTTTTATCTGACGCAATCTGATATTCGTAAGTACTGGCATAAGGAGCTTTCTCCCATGTAAACAATACTGAGATAGCTGTTTCTAAAATTCTTGAACTGCCATTAGGGGATATTAATGTTGCAATACCCGGTGTATCAACAATAGTAGTGAATTTACTCCAGTTTGTATAAGTTCCCCAGCCTGTTTCGTTCATTCCCTTAACTCTCCACCAATAGTTTGTTAAGTTTCGAAGCCCGCTTACTGTTTTAGTCGTATCCGTTAGGGTACTGTCATTTACAACAAAATTTGTAATAGTTGTATCTGTCATTAACTCAAACCAATACCGGCTTACATTAGATATTTTCTTCTTTCCGGATGCTCCTGCATTAGTTATAGTCTTAGCATTCTTCATATTCACTTTCAATTTAGCTATTGCTAATTGTTCCTGGGATTTATTCCATGAGAAGTTTACTGTTACAGGTATATTTACACTGTTATTTCCCGGATACACCAGTATAGCCTGCGTTGGGTTGCCTAATGTCTTAAAATTCCATATTGAACTCCAACTGCATGCTCCTCCTGCATTAGATGCATTTACACGCCAATAATATTTAGTAAGGCTGTTTAATTTATTAACGTAAAATGATGTGTCTTTAAGTCCAAGTGAATCTATTTCACTGGTTGTGAATGTACTGTCTGAGCTAATTTGAAGTCTATATGTAGCTGCTCTTGCAGAACTGAACCAATTAAATTTTATTGGCAATATATTTCCGTTACTACTATCAATCGGGACAGATAGCTGAACAATATCAGGAGTATCAATAACCGTGATGAACTTGCTCCAGTTTGTACAAGCTCCCCAAGCGGTATCATAAAAGACTCGTACTCTCCACCAGTATTGTGTTAAATTAGTAAGCCCGCTTACAAACTTTACTGTATCTGTAAGTGTACTGTCATTTGAAATATAACTTTTACTTGTCGTGTCTGCCATGAGCTGAAACCAGTACCTGCTTAAACCGGCAATTTTCTTATTACCCGGTAAGCCGGCCTTTGTTATGCTTTTCCTGTTAGCCTTACCGGAACCAACCTTTGATAACATTAACTGATCCTGTGCATTACTCCACCTAAAATTCAGGTCCACAGGTATATTAATGCTGTTGGATGCCGGATATGCCAATACTGCCAGAGAAGGGTCTACATATATCTGAAATTTCCATACATTGCTCCATGCACTTGTACCCCCGGCATTCGTAGCATTTATGCGCCAATAATAAGTTATTAGATTTTTCAGCTCATAAAAGGTGAATGTTGTATCAGTTTGCCCGGCAGTATCAATTATTGCAGTTGTAAATGTACTGTCTTTGCTGAACTGAAGCCTGTAAGTTGCCGCCCTTGCAGAGCTGGACCAGGTTAACTGTACAGGCATTACGCTGTCTATGCTTCCATAAGCGGGGCTTATTTGTTGTACTATAGCAGGTGTATCAATAATGGTAGTAAACATGCTCCAACCGGTATAGGCACCCCAGCCGCTTTCATTCATAGCTCTTACACGCCAGTAATAATTTGTATAATAATTAAGTCCGCTAACTAACTTTGTAGTATCTGTTAAGGTGCTGTCATTAACAAAATAATTGGTCCCCGTTGTATCTGTTGCTAACTGCATCCAATAATTGCTTACGGTGGTAGTCTTATTCGTTTCTGAAAATCCCAGCAGTTTTGAACTTTGCTTACTTGATTTAGTAATATTATCTGATGTTATCTCGTCTTTAGCTTTACCCCATGTAAAATTTATGTTAAGTGGTATATTTGTACTGTTAGCTGCCGGATAAATTATTGCTGGTCGCGTAGGATTCCCCAATGTCCTGAAACTCCAAATATTGCTCCAAGGGCTTGTACCTTCTACGTTTGTCGCATTTACACGCCAGTAATAAGTTGTAAGATTACTTAAGCCGGTAATGCTTATAGATGTATCTGTAATTCCTGTTGTATCTATTATTACTGATGTAAATGTGCTGTCTGAAGATATTTGTAACTTGTAACTATCAGCTCCTGATGAGGTAAACCATTTAATCTTTACTGGCTGAGAAATTCCATTGCTGTAATTGATTGG
>JARLHB010000006.1 GCA_031292465.1 Ignavibacteriaceae bacterium | reverse complement strand
GTGACCTTCCTGTCTATCGGCTATTTCTTTGGGAAGCATTCCAGGGTAGTGTTGCACTCAATTAATCACAACATAGTTTCAATTTCTATTGCTGCCGGTATAATCCTAATACTTTTTTACTTATACAGAAAATTTTTCCACAAAAAGGATGACAGTAAGCAATAGGCTGTTAAGACTCAACACCATTAGTAACGTTCCGTGAATCAACAAGAAATCTTTTAATTTTTTGAGTAGTAGTCTTTTCAAATTCCAAATCGCGAATATAAAATTTCCTGATTTGTTTATGTAGCGGTAATTCTTTATTAACTTCTTTAACAACTTTAGCTATAGTTTCCCGGATTAATTCATCAGTAATCTTAATATTGTTAACTTCGGAATACTCTATAAACGATTCCGCCTCTATTACTATTTGTACGGCAATAATCTCATCATTTTTATCATTCTTTTCCCCGAAAACCAATGATTCCAGTACATAAGGATTACGGTTTAGGATATCTTCTATTTCCTCAGGGAATACATTTTCACCATTTTTTGATAAGATAACATTTTTCTTTCTTCCGCTGATATGCAAAAAGCCATCCGTATCAATATACCCCAAATCTCCGGTTTTAAACCAGCCGTCCTCAAAAGCTTCTTCCGTCAGTTTTTCGTTTTTGTAATAGCCAATCATAATGCTATCACCTTTTGCATAAATCTCACCAATTCCGTCGGATGACGGGTTACTAATTTTTATTTCAATGCCCGGCAAAGGAAGGCCTGCAGCATCGTCTTTAAAATTTTCCAATTGATTTAACGCTACTATTGGCGATCCTTCAGTCAATCCATATCCCTGGATAAACATAAAGCCAAATTCTCTTAATCCTTTTGCTATTTTCGGATCGGGTGCCGCCCCGCCGGCAACGAATATTCTTATAGAGCCTCCAAATTTTTCATGCAGCTCCTTAAATATTACTTTCTTTAAACTTTTCCACCCGATTGCAGAGGCAATATTTGTAACGGCAATTAAAGGAGGAATTACTTTGGATTTAACTTTATCTTTATTTATTGACTTATAAATCTGTTTAAACATTTTTTCAAAAAGAAGAGGTAAGCCTAAAAGAAGCGTGGCCTTTACACTTTGTAAATCATCAACAACTGTTTTTAAAGAACGGGCGTAATGAACCGATGCTCCTGAATGCAGGGGACAAAGCATTCCGCAGGTACATTCATATTTATGATGAATAGGCAATACAGATAAAAACTTGTCAGATGGGAAAATATCTATAAGGCCCGTCATACCCATAAGATTAGCAGCAAGATTTTTTTGTGTAAGCATAACAGCTTTAGCCCGGCCTAATGATCCGGAGGTAAAAATAATTTCCGCCATCTCGTCCGGATTAATCTGAGGAAGCTCTTTCATGCTAACTGTTCCCGAAGAATTGATCAGTTCTGACATTGAATAAATATTTTCTTTTGCCGTTGGAAGGTCCATACTGATATAATATTTCATTTTCTTCAATGAACTCATTCTATCTCTAAATACAGACTCAAATGATTCTGAAAAGACAATAGCTTCCGCATCGGATTCATGAATAATATTCAGGACCTCATTTGTATTTAGATTTTTATCAATTGGCACTATTACATAATTAAACATCATTGAAGCCAGGTAAGTGAGTGCCCACTGGACTATATTTTCACTTATAACAGCAATATGAGACCTTTCGGGAAGGCCTAATTTTTTCAGTGCGCTTCCAAATTTAACAAGTGTCTCTAAAAGCTGGTTATATGTTAGATATCCTATAGGTGTATTTGCAAGGTCTTCCAGTGCAGTTTTGTTCTGATACATAGAAGCGGATTTAATCACCATATCCTGAATAGAAGTTATTTCCGTCGGATAATAGATAACTATTTTTTTCATAATCCCTAACCTGTTTAAATCATAATTTAATGTAACTTATTCCAATGATTTAGAATTAACCCGCAAAAAATACGAAAATAATTCTTATTTTTTAATCGAAAATAAGCGAATAGTTAAAAGAGACGCCAGCATTCCTGTAAAAAATCCCAAATGGCTCTGTTCAATCGTACCCAGCCTGTCATATGCAATAAGAAATTCGTCCATTATTAAAAATCCGCCGAACAAAGCTATACCGGATAGGAACGGGAGTATGACAATTGCTGTATCTTCTTTTGAACATTTGAAGTATGCTCTAAAAAATAAAATGCACATAGCAGCTTCCCACACAATAACTAATATAAATAGTATCGCATTTAGCCAAACAGGGAATGAGTATATTTGAGTTGCAGTCTGGATATAACCAAAATTACCTGAAATGAATTTGAACCAGTTGGGCAGGATTCCTAAATTTTTTAATCCGTCGCATATATTACTAAGCGTAACAAAGAATGACCATATTGCCCAAATTAAAATAATAATACGTTTTAAAAGATTATCCATTTTTTATAATTTACTTTTTTAGGGTAATTTAAAATGAATTTAATAAACCTTCAGTATTAAATAATACATAAATTACATATAATATTCTTCATTTCCCTTTATTTTATCTTTTCCCTTTATAAATATTTAATAGCCGCCAGCATCAACATACCAGGTATAAGTTCTAATAATTGACCTGAAACAAGTAAATAACGCACAAAATTGATATTTCTAATGGAATGGCTTATTTTTATATAAATAATTAGTCACAAAATAATTGGTAAAAATGAACCTGTCCCGTTTTACAAATAAAATTAATAATAACTGCACTTGTATGTGTTGTTGTTATTCTGTTATTCCGGCGGAATGGTTTAGCTTAATTAATAATAAGACTTAAAAAATTAAAAGTTTAAGATATTAAAAACCCGCCGGCAATAAAATTTGACGGCGGGTTTTTCTTTTTTAAAGTGCTTTAAGCATTAACATTAAAAACAATTGGATAAGGATAGATTATGAGCAACAGTAAGAAACTTGACAAAAACGCACTCCGGTTTAATCAGGGGGCAATTGTAATTTTAACTGCCGCAGCATTTTTGCTTCAACTACCATGGCTTATTGCAATTATAGCCGCTGTTTTACTTGTTGGAACAATTTTCCCGTCTGCCGGACTATTTAAATTGATTTATTTTCATATTGCCCGGCCGCTTGGAATCTTAAAACCTATATTAGTTGAAGAAGACAGCGCCCCGCATCAGTTTGCACAAGGGCTTGGAGGTGTTTTCCTTCTTCTGTCATTCATTTCACTTCAATTCAATTTGAATATTTTAGGATGGGCTCTGTCATTAATCGTCATTGCTCTTGCGTTAATAAACCTGACGGTTAACTTTTGCCTTGGATGCTATATATATTTTCAGCTTAACAAATTGGGATTGTTACACCATACGTCGGCATCAAGAGGTTAAAATGACGGAAAGAATTGCATTATTAATAGCCCTTTTTATCCTGGCGGGTATTTTCAGTTACAGGCATAGGACTACAAAAAAAAGCGGATATTTTAATCTGCCGGATAAATTTTCCAATTCTAATTCACTGCCGACTATTTTATATTTCTGGACGGAGCAGTGTGTGCAGTGTACTACTTCTCAAAAACCTGCATTAAATAATCTGAAAGATAAAAACGGAAAATTTAACCTTGTAAGCGTTAACGCAATTAAAGAAATGGAATTAGCATCAGAATTTAAAGTTAAGACCGTGCCAAGCACAATAATTTTTTCCGCTGAAGGTAAAAGCAGGTTTATTAATAACGGCTATATCAACGAAAATGAACTTGAAAAGCAAATAGAAGCCTCACTGAATTAGAAATCAATTGAAAGGATTTCTGTAGCCCTTTAAGAGCATTGCAATAGTTTTCGCAATCCTTTTATTCCTTGTATCTTCTTTTTTGGCCTCTAAAATCCACTGCACATATTCTTTCTTATGTGTAAAGTTCAATGAGTTAAAGAATTCATAAGCACTAATATTTTTCCCAATTATTTTTTAAAGCCAGCAGGCGAATTAAAAATCGTAATAATAAATTCAGACTTTATATGTAATATTCTTGATTACGATACAATTATATTTTGGTAATTGACATTATATTAAAATATTAGTAATTTTTTTTAGTACTTACCGCGAATATTCCAATTAGGGGGAAATCCACGATAAGTTTTATCAGTCTGAGTATGTGTTAAATAACTGTTTTATGGGAGGCCAGATTTGAAAAAACTTTATTCATTTTTATATTTCTTTATAAATGACAAATTGCAAATGTACAATAGTAAAATTTCAAATATTGCACAGAGAGCAACCATTTCATAATATAAATTTCTTCGCGAATAATTTATTAAATATTAAGCGAGATGCCTTGATATTTCAATATTAAATGTATTTATAAATTAGAAAAACAATTTAGAAAGGTTGATTTATGAAAAGACTTCTGTTATTATTTTTTACACTGTTAATGCTTATACCTTGCAGTACTTTTTCGCAGCAAGATAAGAACACGCAAGGGAATGCAGCGAAACCAGATATATCTTATAAGAATAAAAACAATAATATTTATATGGTAGATACGACTGAACAAGGAATGGTTAAAAATTTTCAAGATATGATGAATGATGCAGAAACGGTAATGTATGCTCAAGTAATCTCAAAGGAATCGAAGTGGGGTGATATTAACCCTCACTTTTCCAAACCAACAAGGAAAATTTATACAGTGGTAACATTTAAAGTATTTCAATTGATCAAAGGCTCCATAAAAGGTGATGAAGTCATATTTTATTTACCAGGAGGCAAGATTGGTGATAAAGAAGCGGTTGTTAGTCCTTCACCAATCTATAGTTTAAATGAAAGAGCAATTTATTTCCTTGGGAACAAAGACAAAAATACATACTTAATTGACAAAGGTAGATATGAGATTTATGGTTGGCGGAATGGAGGGCATGGCAATATTGAAACGGGAGCATATCAATTAGATACTGAAGTATTTACCAAATTATTGAAACAATCTGTCAGTGATACAACTGCATATCCCAGATTTATACATCAGATGAAAATGTTCGAAGAACAACATCGTTTGGCAAAACTAAAATATAAAGACGGCGCAATGCCCGTCGATAGTCTTAACAAAGCTGAAATGCAAATATCGAAGTCAAAACATGATACAAAAAAGGGAAATGTAAAATGAATCTAAAATATTTAATTATTATTATTGCACTCGGATTATTTTTCCAAAGCACTGTATACTCTCAGAGTGATATTCCCACTTTAGATTCGCCAAGTGATAAAACTATTATTACAAGTAACAGTGTAACATTTTCATGGGAGTCAGTCGACAATGCTTCCGATTATAGAATACAAATATCGACTGATCCAGATTTTAATACAGTTCAGTATGATCACCATACATATGGGGCCATATCTTGTACTATACCTCTTGTAAACGGTACATACTATTGGCGCGTAAGTTCATATAATAGTGATTATGATACTTGGAGCGATTATTCTTCGTCAAATTCTTTTACAATTTCTGTACCACCTCAAATTACAGGTTATTCATCCCCTACACCAGCTGGTTTTGGTGCAAAAGTAACAATTTCTGGGAGTAATTTCGGAAGCAGCCAGGGCAGTGGAAGCGTTACTTTCTTTTGTGGTAATCCTCTAATCACGACACCTCTTACAGGTGTTATTATTAGTTGGAGCGATAATGCAATAGTTTGTGAAGGCCCTATGCACGCCAGTAGTGGGGCTGTAACTGTAACAAATAATCAAGGTCGAAGCAATCTTTCAACTGGGACTCCTACATTTGATATTACATGGGGGTATCTTCACACGTGTCCTTCGGCGCAAGTAAATTATCAAATAACAGATTTAGGCAATTATAAAGGTAGTAAATCAGCTACTGATCTAACAGCAGCGATTGTGGCTGCCTCTACTACATGGGAGTCAAACAATACGCACGCATTGTTTAATATTGGTAATAGTACAAATAATCCTATGGGCTATATCTGTTTTGGAACACCCAGCGGAGGTAATGCTGAGACAACTACTGATTATACCGGTTATCAAATTTCATCAATCGAAACGGTAATAGACCAGAGTGCAAATTTTGATAGTCAGTATGATCTTCAAAGCGTTATGACACATGAGTTTGGGCATTGGGTCGGTTTAGATGATTTATATGGAAGTGATGATGCAACAAAAGTGATGTACGGCAAATATACGGGACTGGAATCTTTGACATCATCTGAGACTAGTGGTGCACAAGCTATATATGGTGTAGGTGTTGTAACTGGAATAGGAGGTTCTAGTCCAACGCCTTTCCCGACTCCCGTTTCAAATGTACAAGCCACAATTAGTGGACAGAATGTGACACTAACATGGAATAAAAATATTAGTTATGAACCTACTATTGAAATATTTAAAAATAATTTTAATACACCTATTTTCACTACGCAAATTTCGACTACTACTTCTTATACTGACCCGAATGGAGCAGCATCATTGCCGGTTACATATTTGATTGGTATAACAAATAGTGCTGGAACAGCATATTCACAACCAATTACAATATCTAGTAGTACAATTAATTCAAATACGAATTGGCAGGGAATAGTTTATACTAATGGTAGTGTTACCGTGAATAGTGGATATAATTTAACGATTCGGCCTGGAACTACAATTTATTTCCCGAGTGGAGCTTCCCTGACCGTGAATGGTTCACTTACTGCGAATGGCAATTCTACTTCCCCAATTTCTTTCACATCTAATAGTTCAACAAGTCCAGGAAGTTGGGGCTCTATTATTTTAAGTGGTTCAGGTGCTAATGGTTCAACTTTACAATATGCAAATGTGCAATATGGAACAGAAATAGATGTTTTAAATGCTAATAATGTTACAGTACAAAATTGCGCAATTACAAATTCTTCGATGCACGGTATTAAATTCTATGGAAGTACGGGGAGTCAGGTATTAAATAATACTATTTCTAATACAAATACAGCGCATGGTATATATATACAAGATGGTTCTAATGTAAATTGCACTGGAAATACAATTAAAAAAACAAATCAAAATAAAAGCGGCGTAGGTATTTACTTTGGTGGCGGTGGTATCGGTATTGCTACGCAAAATGATATTAGTGGTTTTAGCTGGGGAATTGGTGCAATCTGGGGCTCTTCTCCTACATCACAACATGCAAGTGGTGTAAGTAGAAACAATCGTATAACAAATTGTTATATAGGTATTGACGTATATTATAATAGTTATCCAGTATTTGGAATACCTTCTGCTACCGACATATATGGGATAAATAGTATTTATAACAATACTACAAATATTAATGTAGGTAATTCCTATCCTACTTATAGTAGTAGCCTTTATGCTTGCCAAAATTGGTGGGGAAGCAATCCTCCCAATACTTCATTGTTCAACGTAAATGCCAACAGTCATTTTTATTATCTTGGTTATGCGTCAAGCGATCCTTGGGTAAACATCCCTTTGCCTTCAATAAGTCAGGATCCTGTTGAAATTGCCAGCAGTAATAGTAATATTTCCATGTCTGTAACGTCGTCTAATAATTCCGGTAAGCAGACTGCAAATATTCAAAGTCTAAATGATTGGAATAATGCTTCTATTATCTCAGACAATAATACTAACCTACTAGACTCTCTTATTACAGGCATTAATCTTAGAGATACAAGGAGAAATGGTGATGCGAAAAATTTCTTTGTGTCATATCTAAAAAAGCACCCAGATAATCAAGCAGCATATGTATATCTTTATAGCTCGGCAGACAGCAACACAACGCCGGAGATAATTAATTTCTTCAAATCATTACCTGAACAAGCATCAAATGACCAAAAACTGCTTCTATCATATCTTTATTTAAGAGAGAATAAAATTGAATTGGCAAAATCTGTAAATAATGATATTATCTTGAAGAATCCCAATACACCACTTAGTGTAAAAGCAATGTTGAATAATTATTATATTGCATTATATAATGAAAATAATTTAGACGAAGCATCAACTATCTTGGCTAAGATAGAAAACCAGTCCGATCTTTCAATCCCTATGGAAATATCTTCAGCAAGGGATGCGCTAACAACGTATAAGAATGTTTTTGTTAAACCTGTTAAAGATGTTGACGTTCAAAATAAAATTAATTCTGATGAAGGAAATACTCCACAAACATTCTCATTAAATCAGAATTATCCAAATCCATTCAATCCAAGTACCATTATTGAATACCAACTTCCAAATAATAGTATGGTAACACTGAAAGTATATGATATACTTGGTAGAGAAATCAG